>DRDE01000136.1 GCA_011040095.1 Nitrospirota bacterium | reverse complement strand
TAAAGGTGAGAGTGTTGCTGACGTGCCGGGGTCTGAGTCCGTGGCGGGCAAACGAACTGTTTATATTGGAACTTGGGAGAACCGAAGCGCTCCAAAAGGAAGCTTCCAGGAAGCCGAAGAGGCAACAAGGAAGTATGGCGTTTCGGTAGTCGGACTGACTCATAGTAGAGGCGTAAACATGGAAAGTATCCGAATAAGAATAAAGGATACGACACTGTTAAATCTGATAAAGAAATTCCTGAAAGCCGGTTATGTTGATGATGGTATATTGGTAAAACCGGATACCGGAACGCCGCAGGGCAGTATTCTAAGCCCGATGCCGGCAAATATCTTCCTGCACTATGTATTGGACACATGGTATGAAACGACGGTAAAAAGCCGTGCAAGAGGGTACTGTGAAATCGTCAGGCATGCAGATGACTTTGTATGTGTAGTGCGCTATGCGGACGATGCCAAGCGAATAGAGCGAGGGCTGCAAACCCGATTCAATAAGTACGGATTAGAAATACATCCGACAAAAAGCCGGAATATAAGTTTCGGACGATTTGAACAGGAGAATGCCAGGACACAGAACCGCAGAGCCAATACTTTCGATTTTCCGGGATTTACTCACTATTGCGACAGGTCAAGGAAAGGGAACTTCAAAGTAGGCCGTAGTACCAGTCGTAAGAAATACTCCGCAAAATGCAGAGCAATGAATACGTGGCTTAAGGCGATAAGAAATCAGGTCAAAACCAAAGAATGGTGGAAAACCCTGAAAGCAAAGCTGCGAGGACATTTTCAGTATTATGGAGTTAGTGAGAATTATAACGGAATTGTCAGGTTCTATAAATTTACATTGAGAGTTGTACGTAAATGGATGAACCGGCGAAGCCAGAAACGGACAATGAGTTGGGTTGATTTCACAAAATATCTCGACCATTACCCGCTGCCGAAACCGAAAATAGTGCATAGCTTTTACGTGTCACCTGTAAGGTGAGTTGGACTGAAGAGCCGGATGTGGGAAATCCACAAGTCCGGTTCTGTGAGGGGCATTGAAGTTTCTCACATGTTTGTTTGAATATTAATCGAAATATGGAGGAATCATATTATGTCTACTCGACAATTTGAAGATTCAGATGTGTGGAAAAGAACAGCACGGTTGATTGCTGATATTTACAAGGAGCTGTCACATATTAATGTGGCTCCTGAGATATTCGGATATTCAGCGTCATAATAATCTATTCCGCTTTTACCTTCGTTAATCTCATTGCATTTAAAATAACCGCAAGGCTCAATCCCATATCTCCTATAGCCACGGCAACCCACAAGTTAATCAGTCCCATCAGCGCCAGAACCGTAAAACTCCCTTTAATGAGTATGGATACCGCAACATTCTGTTTTACAATGTGCATTGTCTTTCGGCTGAGATGCATAAGATAATCAATTCTTGATAAATCGTCATGCATCAGGGCTATGTCCGCTGTCTCTATTGCCACGTCTGAGCCGACAGCGCCCATGGCTATCCCTACGTTGGCTGCGGCAAGGGCGGGCGCATCGTTTACCCCGTCGCCGACCATTGCAATTGTGCCGAATCGGGCCGTAAGTTTTTCAACGACCTTCACCTTGTCTTCCGGCAGCAACTGCGCATGATATTCATCAATGCCGATTTTTTCCGCTAATGAACGGGCTACCTGTTTATTGTCTCCTGTAATCATTTCGGTCCTGATGTTCATTTTTTTGAGACGGGATATTATCCTCGGCGCTTTGTCCCTGACACTGTCGCCTAATGCAATGACACCGATTGCCCTGTCTTCATTTGAGATAAAAATAGAGGTCTTGCCTTCCATTTCAAATCGGGACAATTCTTCAGGAAGCCCTATGGATAGATCATCAAAGAGGTTCCTTGCGCCGGCATAATATGTCTTGCCCTCAATCCGGGCCTCCAGTCCCCTTCCTTTTATGGCCCTGAAACCGCTTATCTCTTTCAGTTGTATATTTTCATTGCGCGTCTTTTTAAGAATTGCTTTTGCAATAGGGTGTTCCGAGCGGGCCTCCAGGGATGCGGCAATAGACAGGACTTCATTTTCAGAATGATTATTAAAGCCGATAATATCCGTAACCTCTAATTTGCCTTTTGTTAAAGTGCCTGTCTTGTCAAATGCAATGGCCCTGACATTGTTCAGCTCTTCGAGATAGGTCGCCCCTTTTATTAAAACTCCGTGCTTGGCAGAATTGGTTAACGCGGAGACCATGGCAACCGGCGTTGATATGGCAAGGGCGCACGGACAGGAGATAACCAGGAGCACCAGCGCCCTGTAAAACCAGACATCCCATGGATATCCTAAAATAAATGTCGGGATAAGAAATGCAGCGAATGCAAGACCGATAACGATGGGAGTATAATAGCGGGCAAATCTGTCTATGAATTTTTCCGTCTTTGATTTCTTTTTCTCGGCCTCTTCAACTAATTTTACGATCCTGGAAAGCACTGTGTCTCCGCTTTTTCTGCCGACCTCCACCTCAAGATAGCCTTCCTCATTCATGGTCCCTGCATAAACCGCATCGCCCTCTGCCTTATCCACCGGCAGAGACTCGCCTGTTATGGGAGACTCGTTGATAGATGAATGGCCGACCATGACCTTTCCGTCTAATGGAATTTTTTCTCCGGGCCGGATAACAATAGTGTCTCCGATCTCAATTTCCTGCACATGCATCTCGACTTCCTCGCCTGACCTCTTTACCTTTGCCGTCTCAGGAGCTAATTTCAACAAGCGGCTTATTGATTTTTTGGCATTATCAGCAGCTATGTCTTCCAAAGCCTCTGCAATAAAAAACAGGAAAACTACCGCTGCCCCTTCTTCACCGTGCCCGATAAAAAAAGAGCCGAAGGCCGCAATGGCTATAAGACAGTTCATGTCCAGACGCCGTTTCAGAATTGAGAGCCAGGCCTTTTTCAGTATCTCTCTTCCGGAAACCGCGATTACCGATAAAAAGACGGCCTGGGCAATGATGTTCAGAGTCGTCAGGAATTCCAGAGCCAGTCCTGAAACGAGAAGCGCCCCTGCGATACCGCCTGTAATTAACTGCCGGCGTCTCCAGAATTCCGGCTTTTCTTCAAAAAAATCACCCGAGCAGCATGAGCAGCTCTTTTCTTCCTCGCATGTATTATTGACAACTTGCAGCTTCATTTTTTGCATATTAAACTCCTTGTCTCCTTAACTCACTCCCTGACATGTTTTAATCCTTCATTAAATAATTTATTTATATGAGCGTCATCAAGGGAGTAATAGACCCTTTTTGCCTCTTTTCTGAATTTAACGAGGCGCATGTTCCTTAAAATTCTCAACTGGTGGGAAACAGCGGAAATACTGCTCCCGAGGATGCCGGCGATATCGCATACGCAAAGCTCTTCTTTTGAGAGGGCGTAGATTATCTTCAGCCGTGTAGTGTCGGACAACACCCCGAAGGTCTCTGATAAACCATATACATCCTTATCGGAGAGCATGGCTTTTTTGACTGCCTTTACCTTTGCCTGATCTGTTGACTTGATTTCACATATGTCCCGCTGCTTTGCCATATGCCCGCCTCCTCTTGATACTTGAACAATTGTTCAAGTATACTGCAAACAATGCCCGGATGTCAAACAAAAAGCTATATCCGGTTTTTTATTTTTTCTTCATAATTCTTTCACAAATCTGACATATGCTATAACGCAAAAATTAAAAGGAGGTAACTATTCAGGTATATTTTCTTTATCCCCCTCTTTGGCAAAGAGGGGTTGGGGAGACCTGAATAGTTACAAAAGGAGAAGATAAATGAAGATAAATAAACTAATTGCAATGCTGATATTCGCGCTCATGGCCACGATCTTTTTTTCAGCATGCACCAGTGAAAAAACTTCCGAAAAACCTTCTATAAAAGGAACATATACGCAGTTGCCGGGAGAACAATTCAAATTTGACGGCAAGACGGTTGAGGTTGTGGAATTCCTGAGCTTCTATTGCCACACCTGTTATAACTTTGAAAACTCAATACCGGTTATCAAAGGGAACTTTCCCAAAAAGATCAAATGGAAGATCATCCCGATTTACTGGGGAAAAGGCTCTCCCAAACCGGGTGAGGCATACCTCCTGGCAGAAGAGGCGGGCAAGGGCGAAGAGATGAAAAAAGCCCTCTTTGATGCTCAGATGGTTCAGAAGAGAGACATTGGAAACTTGGAAGTGCTGGAAAGCATAGGCTCTAAACTGGGCCTCGGACCTGATTTCAGTAAAAAACTCAGTTCCGGCGAGAAAGCCGTAGAAGTCCGGAATGGAATGGATATGGCTAAGGCATACAATGTTGATGAGACTCCTACTTTAATTATTGCCGGCAATATTGTGGTAAATCCGCATGCGGTTGACCATAACATTGACGCCTTCAGGGAGAATGTTTTAACGATTCTGAAAAGCATATTACAGGCCCGGTAATATGATCGTTATTGGCAATAGTTCACCCCTTTGGGGACATTAAGGAATAGAAAGGGTATGAACGGTGGACTGAATTGGATAACTCCCCCGGACCCTCTTAACCTAAGAGGGGAGGTATGGTTTCCCCCTTAGGTTAAGGGGGATTAAAGGGGGTTACTCTAATAATCCATTGTTCATTGTTTCATAAAGACTACTGAACTATGATCGTTATTGCAGCCTTAACGGAGATGGATATATGATACGGATTGAAGATCTCACTAAATATTACGGCAAATCCTGCGCAGTAGACCGGATCGGTTTCGAGATCAAAAAAGGGGAGATACTTGGTCTTCTCGGACCGAACGGAGCCGGCAAGACCACGACTATGAGGATTCTTGCCTGCTATCTCCAGCCGACATCAGGGAATATTACTGTAAAGGATTTCAATATTTATGATCACCCGGTGGAAATTAAAAAACTCATAGGGTATCTTCCCGAATCCGCTCCCCTGTACCCCGACATGCTTGTTTATGACTATCTGAGATTTGTCGCAGGTCTGCGTGAAATAGAAAAATCCGCCTCAGACCTCCGTATAAGAGAGCTTGCCGGCATGTGCGGCATTAATGAAGTCATGCACCGGCCCATCAGTGAGCTCTCAAAAGGCTATAAGCAGAGAGTGGGACTGGCCCATGCAATGATGGGTGACCCGGAGATACTTGTCCTGGACGAGCCCACATCAGGCCTTGACCCAAACCAGATTGTCGAGATCAGGGATATCATAAAGAAAATCGGGAAGGAAAAAACGGTTATCCTGTCCACCCATATTCTCAGCGAGGCAGAGGCCACTTGCGACAGGATTGTGATAATCAACAACGGCAGGATAGTTGCCGACGGGTCTACTGATGAACTGAAAAGCGAGGCCGGAAGCGATTATGTCATACATGTCTCATTGATGCAGGGCGATTTTGATGATATTAAAGGACATTTCGGGACCATACCCGAAGTCACCGGCGTAACCCTTGCAAATTCGGAAAAAGGAGTAACCGACTTCCACCTTTCATGCAGCGGGACCAAGGATGTGCGGCCTGCCATTTATGAAATAATAAAGAATAACAACTGGCCGCTCCTTGAATTCCACAGGGAAACGAGAACACTTGAAAACATATTCAGAGAGCTGACAAAGGAGGGTTGAAATGACGGGCGCAGTAAATATATTCAAAAAAGAATTCAAGGGTTATTTCATCACACCTGTTGCTTACATTGTTATTTCAATCTTTCTTATTTTAACGGGCTGGTTTTTCTTTTCAACTTTTTTCCTTTATGGCCAGGCGGATATGAGGAGCTTTTTCTCCCTTCTTCCCGTGATATTCTCATTTATAATACCGGCCGTTACAATGCGCCTTTTCTCCGAAGAGTTCAATACAGGCTCTTATGAGTTAATCCTTACAATGCCTGTCTCCGGCCTGGACATTATTATCGGCAAGTTCACGGCTGCCGTTGCATTTGTGGCAGTCATGCTTGTGCCGACCTTTTTCTACGGCATAGTTATTTCATTTATCGGAGATATTGACTGGGGACCGGTGGCAGGCGGTTATATGGGGGCGGTTTTACTGGGCGCCGCATTTTCCGCGATAGGGCTGTTTGCTTCATCCCTTACGCGCAACCAGATTATTGCCTTTATCACAGGCATGTCTCTCTGCTTTGTACTGACGCTTATAGATAAAATGCTCTTTTTCCTCCCCGAAGGCGCGCTTAATGTTTTTCAGTATTTAGGCGCAGACTTCCACTTTCAGAACATTTCGAGGGGCATAATCGATTCAAGGGATATCCTGTATTTTCTGAGCGTTTGTTTTGTTATGCTTTACGGTACCGCTCTTGTAATTCAGGAGAAGACATAAGGAGTTGTTAATGAAGAAAGTAACTACAGGCAGGTATTCGAGGTTTTTCATCTACTTAGTGGTAGTGGCGCTGCTTAATCTGGCGGGCATCACGCTTTTCTTCAGGGCGGACCTGACCTCCAATAAAGTCTATTCGCTGTCCGATGCAAGCAGGAAGGCGGTTTTAACACTGTCCGATCCTTTGACGGTCAAGGTTTTTTTCAACGGCAACCTCCCTGCTCCTTACAATAATATCGAGCGTTATCTTCATGACCTGCTTGAGGAGTATGCAGTTGCAGGCAACAGGTTTTTTAACTACCGGTTTTACAATGTGTCCGGCGAGGAGAATGAGGAGCCGGGGGGCAACCGGGAGCTTGCAGAGAGTTACGGCATTCAACCCGTTCAGATACAGAATATTGAACAGGATGAGGTCAAGTTCCGGAAGGCATATATGGGAATGGCCCTTATTCACGGTGATATAATCGAGACCATGCCGACTATTACCTCAACAGACGGGCTTGAATACCGGATTACTTCAGCCATAAGAAAAATGAACGACAAGATAAGCGCACTTTTGAATTTAAAAGAAAATGTATCCGTCAAACTGATTTTGTCCTCGTCTCTCGCAGTGGTCGGCCCTTACATGAACATTACCGGCCTTCTGGAGTTGCCGTCTGAAATAGAAGGCATAGTCAATAAATTAAACGCCAAAAACTACGGCAAACTCTCTTTTTCCAATCTTGACCCGAGCGCAGGCAACAGGGATGAGCAGGATGCGCAGCGCTACAATGTGCTCAGGCTCAACTGGGACGAATTCACGGACAGGCGGGGAAACACAATCCCTGCAGGCCGGGGCTATGCAGGCATTGTTATAGAATATGGAGATAGATCCGAAACCGTTGACCTGATAGAAGTTATCAGCCTTCCCATATTCGGGACCCAGTACCGGCTCACTGATCCGGGCGAACTTGAAAAAGCAATTGACAAGACCATAGAGAATGTCATAAATATCAATGAAGAGATCGGCTATCTTGCAGACCACGGCGCCCTTCCGATTGAGGGCATGTCCCCGGTATCCGGCTACCTGCAGCAGGATGAATCACTCTCAAATTTCAACAGGCTGTTATCGGAAGAATATTCAATAAGGCGGGTTAATCTGAAAAACGGAGACATACCCGAGGGTCTGTCCACTTTGATCATTGCAGGCGCAAAAGAGAATTTTACGGACTATGAGCTTTACCGGATCGACCGGTTCCTGATGAAGGGTAAAAACCTCGCAATATTCATGGATTCATTCAATGAAGTCAGGCCGCAGAGCCGGTCCGGCATGATGGGCGGGTCACAGAGACCGCTCTGGATGCCTTTGAATACCGGGCTCGAAAAGCTGCTCGATCACTACGGCTTAAGCGTCGGGAAATCCATTATCCTTGATGAGAACAGCTTTAAACAGAGGATGCCCCAACAGTTTGGAGGAGGTGAAAGGTCTATCTATTTTGCCCCGGTCATCATGAATGAAATGATTAATAAAGATGCCGCATACCTGAAAAACATCAAAGGGCTTGTAATGC
>DRDE01000135.1 GCA_011040095.1 Nitrospirota bacterium | reverse complement strand
ATTTTTATTTATCCCGGGTTCAGGTTCAGGATAATAGATGCCGTTATCACAAACTTTCATCTGCCCAGGTCAACGCCCATGATGCTTGCATCGGCATTTTCAGGGCTCGCTCTTTTGAAAAAGGCTTATGCCGAGGCCCAAAAAAAAGAGTACCGGCTTTTTTCATATGGTGATGCGATGTTGATAAAATAGCTCAATGTTGAACCATGTTAAGCTATATTGAGCTATGTTGAGCTATGTTGAGCCATGTGTAAGCCACGTATTTATTCTTGATATTCTTCAATATAATAGGTTATATAAGAGTAGTGACAGTAGGAAAGGAGAGCGGACACGACTAAGATCGAGCTGGATTTCGGTGCAGAAAAAGACCTTTCATCAATCTATGGAAGACTTGATGCAACCCTGAAGGTCATGGAAGATGTCCTCGGTATTGAAGCTTCTATCAGGGGCAGCAAAGTATTTCTCCGGGGAGAAGAAGGGGCTGTCAGTAAAGCTGAAAAGTTTATTAAGGACCTGCAATCAATAAATTCCAATGGGTATGTCATCAGTACTGAAGACATAAGATATGTTTTAAAGGCTGTTGATGATACTTATCCGGACAAATCCTCTTCAAAAAACGGGACTGTCCGGAAAGAGTCTCCAGGTTCACTCAAAGAATATTTCTTAAGCAATATCCCCGTATCATCAAAAAAAAAGTTCATAGTCCCGAGGTCGGAGACACAGAAAAGGTATATCGATGCAATAAAGACGCATGATATGGTCATAGGCATAGGCCCTGCAGGAACAGGCAAGACGTATCTCGCAATGGCCATGGCAATAAACGCATTGCTTAAGAAACAGGTAAGCAGGATCATTCTGGCACGGCCTGCTGTTGAAGCCGGGGAAAGGCTCGGTTTTTTGCCGGGTGACATAAGTGAAAAGGTCAATCCTTATCTCAGGCCCCTGTATGATGCCCTCTTTGACATGATGGAGGTTGAACAGGTTGACCGGCTCATAGATAAGGGGATAATCGAGATAGCGCCGCTTGCCTTCATGAGGGGCAGAACCCTGAATGACGCTTTCATAATATTAGATGAGGCGCAAAATACAACTTCAGAGCAGATGAAGATGTACCTCACCAGGCTGGGGTTTAATTCAAAGACCGTCATTACGGGAGACATCACCCAGATCGACCTTCCGGCAGGAACGGCATCGGGACTGGTAGAGACGGAAAAAATCCTCAAAGGGATAAAGGGCTTGTGCTTTGTTTACTTTTCCGAAAAGGATGTGGTAAGACATAAATTAGTGCAGGAAATAGTAAAGGCTTATGAAAAATTCGAAAAAGACCGTAATATTAACTCATGAAAAACAATAAACCAAAGAATAAAAAAAACCGGTTCTTCAGATTCGACCGGGATAAAATCATAAAATATTCCCTGCTGCTGTTCTTTTCCATGCTCCTGGATGTCTCGATAATCTGGGGCAATAAATTCTCCCTCGAAGCAGTAACCGGCGCCACCCTTATAGTCGCCCTCCTGCTCCTGATAATGTACAAGGATTTTATCCGTTACAAGCCGGAGATCAAAAAAGATTACAAGATGCTGATCCTTATCGGCGTATTAATGTCCGGCAATCTTATTATCGGCCGCACCTTTTATTACGTCACGGAAGGCTTCACTGAGTGGCTCGGCGCCGTTGACCCTTTTTTACTCGCATATGCTGTCCCGCTTGCAAGCGGATCAATGCTGACCGCCCTTTTAATAGATATCCATACTGCTATTGTTTTTACGGTCATTACAAGCCTTATCGCGGGATTATGGCTCAACAGCCCGCTTTATTCCATCTTTGTATTTGCATCCGGCCTTACGGCGGCGTTCGGTGTAATAAGATGCAAAAAACGTTCAACTATCTGGAAGGCCGGTTTTTTCGTAAGCCTGGTATGTGTGTTCGCTTCCCTGATCATAACCCTTTTCAGGGGGCAATTGTTAACTGTGGCCCCGCTTATGGCAGTGGGTTCAGCCTTTTTAAACGGTATCTTGGTTGTCACCCTGGTGTCGGCCCTTCTGCCCCTGTTTGAATACCTGTTTAAACTGACAACCGACATCAGCCTCCTTGAACTCCTCGACCTTAATCAGCCGCTGATGCGGGAACTTTTAGTTGAAGCTCCGGGCACGTACCACCACAGCATCATAGTCGGCAATTTAGCCGAGGCCACCGCCGAAGAAGTGGGCGTCAATCCCCTGCTTGCAAGGGTAAGCGCTTATTACCACGATATCGGAAAAATCAAGATGCCGGACTACTTTATTGAAAACCAGATTGCATCCGTGGGCAAGCATGACAAGCTTGCGCCCCGCATGAGCAGCCTGATCCTGCTGTCACACGTAAAAGAGGGGGTTGAGCTTGCAAAAAAACATAAGCTCCCGCCGGTTATAATAGACATTATACAGCAGCATCACGGGACATCGGTACAGACCTTTTTTTACCAGAAGGCAAAGGAGCAGCAGGATAACATAACGCCGCTTACAGAAGAAGATTTCAGGTATCCCGGCCCCAAACCCCAGAGCCGTGTTGCAGCCCTGGTGCTCATGGCCGACGCAGTGGAAGCCGCATCAAGGGTGCTCACCGATACATCGCCTGCAAGGGTTTCGCTCCTCGTTGACAGGATTATCAATCACTGTTTTATCGACGGTCAATTAGACAACTGTGAGTTAACCCTTAAAGACATCAGGGAGATCAGGACCCACTTTGTTTACCTTTTGACCAGCATGTACCACAAACGCATCAATTACCCGGGCTTTGACATAGAACATGAAAATACTCATAAAAAACCGGCAAAGACACCGGCCGCTTAATCAGGCAAAGATAAGAAGAGCAGCCCGCAATATCCTCTCCCTTTCAGAACAGACAAC
Organism: Nitrospirota bacterium; assembly: GCA_011040095.1. Taxonomy (GTDB): domain Bacteria; phylum Nitrospirota; class Thermodesulfovibrionia; order UBA6902; family UBA6902; genus BMS3ABIN06. Next base: position 444 of record DRDE01000135.1, on the reverse strand, counting down.
GGCTGAGTTGAGCATCCTGTTTGTCGGGGACGCAAAGATGCTGCAGTTGAACAATGATTACCGGGGCATTAAAAAAAGCACTGATGTGCTTTCCTTTGAAGCTCATATCCCTCTGGACAATAGTGAAGCCGGCAATATCCTCGGAGATGTGGTCATAAATGTGGCAAGGGCGGAGTCCCAGGCTGAGACCTCCGGAACGGGATTTTATGATGAGATATATCGTCTCCTGATTCACGGCATCCTTCATCTTTCGGGTTACGATCATGAGAATTCAAGATACAGGGCGGGAAAAATGAGAAAAAAAGAAGAGGAGATATTTGATGCCGTTAAGGAAATGGATTCAAAGCTCTAACAACGCTATCGAAGGGATACTTCACGCCGCAAAGACACAGAGGCATATACGTTATCACCTGTTCGCTGCAATACTGCTGCTGATTATCGGTT
>DRDE01000134.1 GCA_011040095.1 Nitrospirota bacterium | reverse complement strand
TTCAGAACCCTTGCTTCCGAAGGCATGGTATTTTCAGACGGACTCTTTAAGACGCTTATCGCCACTTACGTGAGAACGGCGCAGGACATGCTTAAACGGTATGAAGATGACGCCGCGGTAAACGGCCTTGTATTTGACAGGCACGAAGAAAGCCTTGCCGTGGAAACCTTTACAGAGGGGATTAAACTTGCCTCTGAGATCATCACGAAAGATCCGCTGGGAGTGCCGTTAATATCAAGCTGGGACAGGGTTACATCGGCAATACCCGGAATTCTGGATATGCTGAAAAAAGCAGTTGTAGAAGATAACAAATAAAACAAGGAGGGTTGAATGAGCTTTTGGGACAAAATCCAGGAAGACTTAAAAAAGAATCTGCAGGAAGGGCTTGAAATTTTCAGGGAGGGCGGCTCTGTTGTAACTGAAAAACTGGAAAAGCTTACAGGAGAAGGCAAGAAAAAATATAAGGTCTTCAATCTGAACATGAAAGTGCAAGAAGAGTTCGCAAAGCTTGGCGGAGAGATTTATGACCTGATAACCGGGAAATCAAAAAATCCTCTCGGCAACAGGCAAGTGAAATCCATTATCTCGAAGATCAACAAGCTCGAAGGCCAGATCAACAAGCTGGAATCAAAGGAAGTAAAAAAGCCGAAGAAGACGACTGCCCAAAAAACCGGGAGCAAAAGCACAAAGAAAACCGTTGGCAAGATCACGGTTAAAAGCCGGGCAAAAAGAAAAACCAGCGCCGCAGCAACGGAACAGAACAAGAAATCGTAATGAGGCGGATTTTATTAAGTAGTGTCTGTGTATAAATAACGCAAATGCTCAAAAGCATGTCATTCCCGCAAGCAAAGCGAGTCGGGAATCCTTTTAGAGAAACGATTCCGGACGAGCCGGAATGACACAAAAAAACAACACAGGATGCGGATCTTTTTCCGGTTGCGTGTTGCGGGCCGGACCGGTAACCCGTAACTCAAATTATGAAACAGTATTTAACGGAATATCTAAACAGCTTCAGCTCTCCTGTTATAAAAGCCGTAATAATATTTGTTCTCTATATCCTTCTCGCAAAGATTGCGGATATCCTGACGGATAAGGTATTCAGGCGCCTGGCAAAATTTACCAAATCCGAATTCGATGACAGGATGATTGATCTCATCCACCGCCCTGTATTTTTCACGGTAATAGCGCTCGGCAGCATACACTCCATAAAAATTCTGAACACATCGGATAAGTTTATCTTCTACGCAAACGGTGTTCTCTTTTCTTTTTTGGTAATTTTATGGTGCATATGTATCATAAAAATCAGCAATCTGATAATTAAAAACACAATCCATAAAGTCAGGGATATAACAGGATTGAGCAGGGAATTAACCCCGCTGGTTGAGAACATCTGGAAAGTCCTCGTGATTATCGGCAGCAGTATGTTCATTTTATCAATATGGAAGATCAATATCACACCCCTGCTGGCTTCTGCGGGCATTGCCGGTGTTGCTGTTGCGCTTGCGGCCAAGGACACATTGGCAAATTTTTTCGGGGGAATTAGCATATTCGTGGACAAACCGTATAAAATAGGTGACTATATTGTTCTTGACAGCGGTGAAAGAGGTGAGGTCGTCAGTATCGGGATAAGAAGCACAAGGATAAAGACAAGGGATGATATACTTATCAGCATACCCAATTCGGTTATTGCAAATACGAAAATAATCAATGAAAGCGCCCCTGTTCCAAACTTCCGGATCAGGGTCCCGATTTCAGTCGCTTACGGGACCGATATTAACAGGGTGGAAGATATACTTCTTGTGATCGCAGGCAGCAATGATAATGTGCAAAACTCGCCCGAACCCCGGGTGAGATTCAGGACATTCGGGGATTCAGGATTGCACTTCGAACTGCTCTGCTGGGCAAAGGAGCCCGCTGTAAGGGGCAAAACAATTCATGAAATCAACAAGGAGATTTATTTTAAGTTCAATGAGGCTGATGTTACGATACCGTTCCCCCACAGGACAGTTTATTTAAGAAAGGAAAAAAATTGGCAAAGCGCATAGAATCCTTTGAATTCAAGCAGTCTGTCAGTATCATTAAATCCACCGGCAAAAAGGCCGGGAACCTTGGTGAATTAAGAAAGCTGATCTCGCAGGCAGGTGATGAATGCATATTCCATCATGTATACCAGTATTTCCTGAAAGGACATGTCCTTGAATATACCAATGATTTTGCCCAGTGGGCCGGTGAGAGTCTCGAAGAAAGGGCTCTGGCGGAACGTCTCTCAAGCATTGACCCTTACACACTGAAATCGGTGAGTGAAGTCAGAAAGGAATTGTTACGCAAAATTGATCTCTTTCTTGCCAATTTTCCTGAACCGCGTGATGTTGTCAACGGAAATGAATTTTATTTTAATGAAACAGTAAGCCTTGTGTTCCCCGTTGGTGTCAAAACCAGGAACCTTGCAGAATTTCTCGTTGCTATTGAACATATAGATGCGGGCAGCATATACTACCACTTTTAT
>DRDE01000133.1 GCA_011040095.1 Nitrospirota bacterium | reverse complement strand
CCCAGCCGCGGGACAGGGAGCTGTCGGCATTGAATGCAGGGTGGACGATGAATTCATGAATGGCCTCCTGAAAAAACTGGATCACGAAGAGACCTCGGTCTGTGTCAGGGCTGAACGCGCATTCCTTAAAAAACTCGAAGGCGGCTGCCAGGCGCCCATTGCCGCTTATGCGGAGTTAAAAGACGGGGATATTGTGATTGAAGGCCTTGTCGGGAGCCTCAAAGGCGAGACCTTAATCAAAGACGTGATGCAGGGAAAGCCTGAAAACGCCGGGATCCTCGGCGCAACCCTTGCAGAGAAAATGCTTTCACAAGGCGCCGGTGAAATCCTTGCCGGGATTTACAATAAATAACCGGGAATTGCTGAAACAAATAATATCATGGCTGTTTCAAATAAACCCATCCCCCATACCGCCACTTGTAAAATTCATTGCGGTTGAAGTAGGCAAAGTTCTCTGTTTTCCAGAAACGGTTGTCATCTCCAACCCACTCAACCGGCATATTTACTTTGCTCCCCGGTTTACCTGTTCCGTATCCGGTAACCTTGACCATTAATCCCACTTCACCCGAGTCAGCTCTGAACAGCGCCGGCCTGCTCACGACTACTGCATTAACACCCGGCATAAGAGTTTGCGCGCTTTCTTTCTGAAAGTATCCCTTGATAAATATTATTCCCTCTTCAATAAATTCCCGGGCGCCGGGCGCCAACAATTCATCTCTTTCAATTCCGGCATAATTGACGCTCAGTAATGCCACGCCTGAAACGTCCGCCGGATAATCCATCCCGTGCAACTGGAAATATTCCTTTACAATATTTTCCTGCGCGCACGACATGAAAATAATTGATGCAACCGCATATAAAAATAAAAACCGATAATTAAAATTCATGCAACCCGTCAAATCCTCCTTTGCCGGTTTGAAATACGGTAACCGTTCACGGTTGCCGGTTGACAGTTTACAGTTGTTTAAAAAAACCGTGAACGGTTACGAAATACGGGGTGGACGGTTATTAACCTTCTTTATTTTACCCTGTTATGCTTTTTTTGCAACTATTCGGCTGCCGGCTAAAGGATTAATATGTCAGCCCGGGAATTTCTATTGACAGAGACTGATAACCGGCGCTGAATTTTTGTTATAATTTTCATATGAAAATAAACCTGTTCTTTAAATGCCTCGCATCTTTCTGTCTGTTCTTTGTTTTGGTCACCTGTGCTTTATTTGTAAGACCCCCTGCTGAACCGGGGCTTGAACAAATGTCCACCAGGGAAGTGAATCGCTACGACTGGGGGGATGACCTGAACTTTAAAGGGCTTGAAACGGCTGTAGATCAGTCAATCCGCTACTATGAAAAGCTTCCCCCCGGCAAAACCTTTCAGTATGGCGGTTTGAAGTATTCGCCTGAAGAAATGCTGGCATCTTTGAAGCTCTTCGGAAGGATTATCAAGGGCTCCGGCGGCAAGGAAGCGATGCGGCAATTGAGGGAGAAGTTTCTCTTCTTTGAAAGCAGGAACAGGGAAGGGAAAGCGTTTTTTACGGGTTACTATGAGCCCCTCGTGGAAGGCAGCCTGTTTCCCACGGAAAAATTCACCGCGCCTGTTTACAGGACGCCGGGTGATCTGGTTGAAGCTGACCTGGGGCAGTTTGCCGGAAAGTGGAAAAATGAAAAAATTGTCGGCCGTCTCAAAGGGGGGCGATTAGTCCCTTACGATTCCAGGGAAGAAATTGTATATGGACACTCCCTGGAAGGACGGGCCGAAGTAATCGCATATGTTGATGAGATCGAATTATTCTTCCTCCAGGTTCAGGGATCGGGATTAGTCAGACTCCCTGATGGAAAGGTAAAACGAATCAACTATGACAAAAAGAACGGACGCCCTTACAAGTCCATAGGCAAAATATTAAAAGAGAGGATAGCGCCTGATGAGGTATCCCTCCAATCAATCAAGGCATACTTATATGAGAACCCTGATAAAGTGCGTGAAATCCTGACTCATAACCAGAGCTATGTTTTTTTCCGTGAAGTGGAAGAAGGCCCTCTTGGTTATATCGAAGTCCCCCTCACCCCGAACCGTTCGATTGCAATGGACTGGAAAGTCATTCCACGCGGCGGACCGGCATTTATTGAAACAGAAATCCCGGTATTTAAAAACGGGAAGGTCACGGGATGGAAACCTCTTAAGCGGTTTGTTTTAGTGCAGGATACGGGTGGGGCAATCCGCGGCCATGGGCGGGTTGACATATTTTTCGGACACGATAAAAACGCCGAACTGCTTGCAGGACACTTACAACAGGGAGGTCGTGTATTTCTTATTGTAGCGCGCAAAGAGTTTCTGTAAAGACTCAATGTTGCCACAGTTTGCCGGTTTTGTTACGGGGAAGGGGATTGACTCCGGATCAAAAATCTGATATTTGAAAGAGAGGACTATTGAATGGTTATTTCAGGGCTACTGGTAAATACACTTCCGGAAAAATTGGGGCAGGTAAAGAAATATCTCGGCACGATGACGGGAGTGGAGATTAACAGTGTTGTTGATGATTACAAGATTATTGTGATTATTGAGTCAAAAACCGTTGAAGACGAGGTCGCTCTTTCAAAGGAGATAGCCGCGATGGACGGTGTTCTGGGCATTAACCTGGCATACCACCATTTTGAAGAGAATGAGGCGGATGATTAGCCTGTTGATCGTAAATGAGACACTTAATTCAACCTTTTACTGAAAGGAGGGAAGAATGAAACTAAGCAGGAGGAAATTTTTAAAGGCATCGGCAGTGGCTGCCGCTATGACGGCTGCCGGGGTTTCAGTGAGTGACCCTTTAGGTCTCTCAGAGGCATCAGCCGCAGACGGCATTAAATGGACCAAGGCGCCGTGCCGTTTTTGCGGCACCGGCTGCGGAATCATGGTGGGAGCCAGAAACGGTAAGCTCGTTGCCACCAAAGGCGACCCTGATTCCCCTGTAAACAGGGGGTTGAATTGTATAAAGGGCTATTTCCTGGCAAAGATACTTTACGGGAAAGACAGGCTTACAAAGCCCCTGATCAGGAATAACGGGAGGATGGTGGAGGCTTCATGGGATGAGGCATTGGATATCATTGCCTCAAAATATAAAACCACCCTTGATAAGTACGGCCCCACTTCAATCGGGGTGTTCGGTTCAGGGCAGTGGACAATATGGGAAGGTTATGCAGCATCAAAATTCGTCAAGGCCGGGATGAGAAGCAACAATCTTGACCCTAATGCAAGATTCTGCATGGCAAGCGCTGTCGGGGGATTTATGAGGACATTCGGCAAGGATGAGCCGATGGGGTGCTATGATGATCTGGAATATGCAGACACGTTCTTCACATGGGGCGCAAATATGGCTGAGATGCACCCGGTACTTTATTCAAGGCTGACAGACCGCAAGCTCAAATTCACTCATGTCAGGCATGTGGATATGGGGACCCAGATCACAAGGACATCCTCAACCGCCGATATTATGATTTTATTCAAACCGCAGACCGACCTCGCCATTGCCAACGCAATGGCGAATATTCTCATCAAAGAAGGTTATGTGAATGAGGATTTTGTCTCAAAACACGTAACATTCAAAAGGGGGCTGCATAACCTGCCTTACGGGCTCGAGATAAACGGCAGGAATGACGGAGGCGCAACCTTCAAGGACAAAGCAAGAGGCGTCTCTTATGAAGCATATAAAAAATTCGTCTCAATTTATACACCTGCATACGCCTCAAAGCTGAGTGGCGTGCCTGCGGCCAGGATCGTGGAGATAGCAAGGCTTTTCGGTGACCCGGAGAGAAAGACGGTATCATACTGGACCATGGGAATGAACCAGCATACAAGGGGGGTCTGGATGAACCACCTGGTTTATAACCTGCATCTTTTGACAGGAAAAATAAGCGAACCCGGCAACGGACCGTTTTCACTGACCGGCCAGCCGAGCGCCTGCGGAACAGCAAGAGAGGTCGGCACATTTGCACACAAGCTTCCAAGGGGCGTGGTTACGAACCCCAAACACCGTGCGTTTGCTGAAAAGATATGGAAGCTCCCACCCGGCACAATCAACCCGAAACCGGGTTATCATTCCGTTGAAATGGCAAGGGCTTTTGACAGGGGCGACCTGAAATGCCTCTGGGTAATGTGCAATAACTTTTTTCAGGCCCTGCCAAATGTTACGCGCTACAGAAAGGGCGCCCGGAAACAAGGCCGCTTTTTAGTCGTATCGGACCCGTATCCCACAAGATCAACAGAGCTTGCGGACGTAGTGCTTCCGACAGCCATGTGGGTTGAGAAGGAGGGGGCATACGGAAATGCAGAGAGGAGGACACAGTTCTGGGAGCAGGCGGTTGAACCGCCGGGAGAGTCGAAGTCCGACTTGTGGCAGATAATTGAAGTTGCAAAAAGAATGGGCTACGGGCATTTGTTCGACTATGACCTGTCCAAATATGACGGAAAGATTGAAAAGGCGCTCTTTGAAGAGTACAGGAATTTCGGCAGGGGGGTTGGGAAAGACCTGGCTCCTTTTGATGTCTATCACAAGGTAAGGGGATTGAGATGGCCTGTTATAGACGGCAAGGAGACACTCTGGCGCTACAGGGAAGGTTATGACCCTTATGTGAAGGCAGGTGAGGAATACAATTTTTACGGCAATAAAAAGAAGACCGGCGGCAAAGCTAATATCTGGCTCTGTCCGTATGAGCCGGCCCCTGAAGAGCCCGACAGTAAATATCCTTTATGGCTGTGCACCGGCAGGGTGCTGGAGCAGTGGCACTCAGGCACAATGACCCAGAGAGTTCCCGAACTGCACAGGGCCGCGCCTGAGGCATTTGTGTCAATGCACCCTGAGGATGCAAACAGCCTGGGCATTAAAAACCGCAGCAGGGTAAGGGTCATGTCCAGGAGGGGCGAGATCATTGTGAGGGCTGAAATCGAGGGCAGGAATAAACCGCAAAAAGGCCTTGTTTTTGTCCCGTGGTTTGATGAAGACCTTACGAGGATGGTCAATAACCTCACACTGGATGTTTATGACCCGATATCGAAACAGGTGGATTTTAAAAAATGTGCGTGCAGGGTTGAAAAGGTTTAAGAAGCAATGAATGATGTAAAAAGATCGAGTCCGACACAAGGGAGGTAATATGATATCAAAGATAACAAGAACTTTATTGCTTGCAGCGGTTATTTTTGCGCTGGCTGTATTCCTTGCCGCTTGCGCCGCAACCGGGAGAAAGGCAAAAACAGAGGGGCCGCTGAAAGAGACAACTCTTTTGCCTAAGGCATTGGAGGGAACTCCGCCGTTTATCCCGCATGATGTGGAAGCTGATACGGGATGTCTGGACTGCCACAGGCTGGGTGAGAATGATGCTGCAATCACGCCTCACCCGGAGAGGGTTAACTGTGTACAGTGCCATATTTCCCAGGATATGAGCATAAAGCCTTTTGTTGAGAACACGTTTTAATGACTTAAATAACATATGAGTGAAAAATTATTAACCGGGGAAGAGTCGCTGAGGTCGGGTTTTAAAAAAATCTGAAATTTGTATGGATTTTATCCATAGAAATAGCGTAGAATAACTAAGACAATGTTTGTTATAACTTGTATTCTATCTATCTTGTTAATACCTTCTATTGCCGATGCCTGGGGGCCGCTTACACATGTTTACCTGGGCTACCAGGTAATCGATATCGGCGCCGCCCTTATTCCCGCCGGGATCTACACTGTTTTAAAAAAATATAAGAATGATTTCCTGTACGGCAACTTAAGCGCTGATATAATACTCGGCAGGAGATTCCAGGGTTTTGAGAAAAATTCCCACAACTGGGATATTGCCTGGAAGTTATTCGGATCCGCAAAAACAGACCGCCAGAAGGCATTTGCCTATGGCTACCTGATGCACCTGTGCGCCGACACGGTTGTCCATAACCTGGAGAAACCTAAATTACCTTTCAGCCATTCACTCCTCGAAGTCAAGTCAGACAGCATTGTTGATAAAAAATACAGGGGGGTAATGAAAGGCCTTGATAAATACATGCAAAGGAAGAACGATATCTTTCTTGAAAAAAAGCTGGAAAGTCTTTTTTTCTCGTTTAAAACCAATAAAAGGATATTCAAGGGTTTTCTCGTCCTGTCGAGATTGCCTAATTTCACGCCTGTGTCCAACTTCATAGACAACCGGTTTCCCTATGAAATCAGCGCCGGGAATATCTGCGACTTTCAGCAGGAATCTCTGGCCAGGATGTTTGAGCTGTTGAACAACGGTAAAGACTCAGCAGTGCTTGAAGAGCATCCTCTGGGAAGATATCAAAGAAAAGCCTCTTAGCCTTATCATTCCAAAGCTTAAAGAATCAGCCCGAACTGGAGTTGTAATTACGGAGCCGGTACGAATCGATACCGATAATCGCTTTGGCTAATCACCGGATGTGTTTAACCGGGCACTTATATGAATGAGGAGGAGATACCATGAACGATAAAAATAAATATTTACCCTGTAGAGCCTCCGCATTGTTGTTTTCCGAAATAAACCGGCCTTAATTTTCTAATTAAACTGGCCTTTTCACATTAAACCGACAAGTAATCCGTGTTATTAACGGGAGAAGCGATTATAGAGGCCATATCCTTTTGACATAGCTCAATAACAGTATAACGGTCTTTCCGTCTGGACAAATATACAAGGCATTCTCTACCGGTCAATTCTTCCGTGGAAAACTTATTTTGAGGTTCCTCACCGAGAATAATAGTTATCCATCTGTAGAACCGGCCCTGCTTTAAGCTTGATGGTTTTACAAAGCCTGAGAACCTGTAGCGCTGTAGTTCACCGTCAGTTATGGTAAAGATGATACGGAGGAAAGGGCCGTGAGGCCCTGTACCCTCCCTTATCTGTGAGACCCTGGCATTATACCAGCCTTCTTCTATATCCTTGAAGTCAATATTCATGAGCTTGCGCCTGTCAAATAATTTCCGTAGATGCAATACGCACATGTTCTGCCGAAACTGTATTGCATTTTTCCGATGCCGCTGCAACAAGAGCGCCCCTGGCAAGATTGTTCGCCCTTCTGAGCAGCCCTCCGGAACCCTGATGTATTGCCGTAACCGCCTGCTCCGAGAAGAGATTCTGCTTACACCCTGCAATATTCAGATGATGCTCTATATATGCCTCCATTTCATCTCTGCTTAGCGTTTCCATATGCCCCCTTGCCACTACCCTTGATGAAAAAGACCTCGACT
>DRDE01000132.1 GCA_011040095.1 Nitrospirota bacterium | reverse complement strand
CCCTTAGTGCCCCTGTTTTCCCGGTTCAGGTTTCTTCCCCCTGAACGACGCAGCGCGTTTCAGTTTCATTTTTTTCAATACACCGCCGCTGCTGAAACATTCCCAGGCCCACCTGAGCCATTTGACAAGACAGAAGGCAAGCCACATGGCCCAGAAAAGCATCAGAATATTGTATACCAGCCTGGGAAGCGAAAGTACCCACGGCTGAGGCATTGCAGACCCTATCCTGTCCCGGCTCCAGTTCAGATAAAGCTGTGTCGAATTATTGCCTGATATCTGCATGTCCGGAATCCCGAGCAGTCCCCGTGAAATCGCCGTGTAAAGGCCGGACATGGCGACTAATGTCCATATTATCAGGCCGATCTGTGCCATATTATAAAGAAAGGCATTCTCAGGGGGGTGATGGTCTTTACGCACCCCGATGACTATGAACCAACCGGCAATCAGTATTGCCGTAAACGCCGGGACCTGGGTGAGGCCAAGGCTCAAGAGCAGCCAGTGACGCGTCTTGAGCGGAGTTATCGTGACCCTTCCAAGGCCGAGCGCTATCAGAATAATAATGAAGATATAACTCCAGAACAGGACCGCGGGACCGAGCGTCGGTCCGGAAGTCCAGAGTATCCACCTGTTTCGCGGCATATTGAAAGTGACTTGCGCATTTACCGCCTCTTTCCCGATTTTTACATCCGGCCCCCTGATCAGCATGGAAGATCCTGATTCACGGTTCCATTCAAGATTAATCGTCTGGCTACCGGGCTGAAGAGGTATGACAACCTTTTGCCCTTCCTGTCTGATCGGCTGACTTTTATCGTTGATCTTTACTGTCTGTAAGTCCGCGCCTTCAGGCAGAATGACCTCGTGCTGCCCGCCCTGGCTGGCCCTGACCTTCAAGGCAAGCCAGGCCTTGTCCGAACGGAGACCGGGAGTCAACACTAACTTTGCCGAATCAATCGTAATCATCTGTCCGGGTATTGCCTTTGGCCGGGTTATCCTGATTGAGACGCTTTCACCGGGCCAGGGCTTCCAGGTCGGGCTCCAGTCTCCCTGCCTGTCCTGGTGGTGGATGACCGGAATCCCTGAAAGCTCGCAATGCCATATGGGGCTTGCATCAAGCACCCAGGTCTCTGTCCAGGGAACAGTCTCAGGCGCCTTCAGAGAAATCTCAGGCGCTGTTTCCAGGGATGAGGTCCACGATATTCTGCCTGATTCGGGATCCATGTTTACAAGCGCCTTTCCGTCTTCCACATGAATCCCCGCAGTGGTTACGGACTCTCCCTGCAAGAGCGGCACTGAAACTGCTACCGGTGTGCCAAGCGGTGTCAGGCGGGTTATCGTTGTTTCGACCTGCCATGTAAGCCCCAGGCGCAGAATACGTTCAATATGAAGGAAAGGGGGGAGATTGTTACTGTCCGCGGGCAGGCGCTCACCTGATTGTTTTTTGATGCGTGTTATCCGGATGCCGCTTTCAACTCTTCCGTCCTTGTGTATTCCCTGCACATCCCATCCATTGGCTGAATAAGTTGCATAATGAGGCTTCAGGGGCAAAGGAATCTGCATGGAATTTCCGGGTCCGGATTTCCCGACCAGCACAATCCTGTGAATCCCTTCAGGCACAAGCGCCCAGAGCATGCCGCCGGAATCCTTTGACAGCTCACTGAGCGGGCTGTTATCCAGGTAGACCTCTTCAGGAGACCATGCCCTCGAATTACCGGGCAGGGGTACCGCAGTCCGGGAGGCTGCATGAACCTCAAGGAGAATGCGCAGGCTCTCAGGCATAACCTTCAGGTCCATTCGGAGAAAGTCGGCGCAGTCCGGGAAGCAGTCGGGCTTTTCAAGCAGCCTTGCCTGAAGCTCTTTCAGGAGATCGGGCGGCGGAAACAGGGAATCCCCTGCGTTTGCGCCGGATATGCCTCCTGCAAATAAAACCATTAATACGGCAATTACTGCGGTACTATTTATTTTGCCGCTTATCTTTTGCCACATGGCGCGCGGCTCAATTACTCCCACAATCATGAATGCAAGCAGAATGACCCGGACAAACGCAAGCACAAGGTTTGCAAAGGGTGATAGCAGCCACAGCCTGATCTCCTGGTCTCTCTTTACCGGCCCGTTCCACTGCATTCTAACGGCCTTCCATTTCCATGTGGGGATTCCCGGCCCTGTCTGTATAAGTGCATCAGGATCACCTGTAAAAATCTCTTTCCTTTTTCTATATGTATCAGTTTCTCTCAAAACCTGAGAGAATCCCATTTTGTCTTTGAGTTCATACTGTTTCCTGATTTTGCTCCGGGATTTCGACAGAGGCCCGGTTCTGTCTGCTTCCTCCATGACCTGTTCATCATCAATCATGACCGCCTTTTCCATGACTCGCGATCCAGTGGCATATGCTCTCCTGAGTTCAAGCTGCGGGAATATTCCTGTCCTGATCTGGCTGACCATGAAAGGTATGGTCATGACTATCAGGATAACAACAGCGCCGCCTCCCCATATATAGACCAGGCGTTTGAACCATCCCTGGGGCAGCACGCGTATCAGGGCTGTTGCCGCAAGGATATGCAGCCATATTGTCCGCGGCGCACCGGGCTCATGGAAAATCAATACCATTGTCAACAGGGCAATGATCCCCCATTTCAGGTTCCTGAGTTTAAACACTGCGGCAGCAATAATCAGCACCAGGAAAAAATCAAGGAGTGTCCAGCGCTTGACCCATGTGCCGGGCAGAATATCAACCCCGGATCCTGTAATCAGCCTCCAGCCGGGGGGGAGGTTCAGCACGCCGGACAGGGAGTCGAAATCATGGTCCCAGCCGACTGCCGGGATAGTGGCTGTTGATTTGATATACCTTGAATCCGCTGTCAGATTCAGCTTCCCCTGCCTGAGTTCGACCCCGGGTTTTTTGTCGTCTTCACCAGCTGTTATGAGGCGATCCATTCCGCTGACCGATACCCGGCCAAGCCTTGCCGGTGGATTTATGGCAAGCCGCCATGTGCGGCTCAGGACGCCGGTAATATGATCCTGTACGGTAAAGCCCTTTCCGTCAAAATCAAGCCACCAGTTCCTGTAGAGATTTAAACGGTCGGGCGCAGGGTCGGGATCACCCCTGCGTATCTCCCTGAACCTGACAGTTGCCCCTGGCTCAATGATATATGCAGAATACTGTTTCCAACCGGGAGGCATGCCTGTCTGCCCCGGTTCAACAGACGGCACTCCCTCAACCTTAACCATACGGAGGTGGTTTTGCGGAGCAAACGACCATATTTCACGGCCAAAGGCCCCGGCTACAGGGCCAAGCTTATTTACGGGCCCGCTGAATCGTGTAATAATATTAATTTCCCAGCGGCCGGGGCGGGCCTGTATCAGCAAATCGCCCGCATCCCCGATCCTTGCCGGGAGCGGGCTTTTAAGGCTCATGGGGATGCTGTTGTTCAAAAGGACCTTTTCGAGTTTGATCTCCCTGCTCCGGCCTGAAACATTGACCTGAAGACGGGTAGTCATTTTTAGAGGTATGGAATCGGTTATCAGCCTGAAAATTTTTACGGAAAGACGGTCTTCCCGGTTTTCAGATAAAACACGTTTCTGCAGCCATAGGCGACCGTTTTTATCCAGCACAGGATAATCCACAATCTTGTTGTTTATGGAAAGAGCGACCATGCCTGTTGCAGGAGGAATCCTGATCATCTCAGGCATCTCCGTCCATTTGAATTTTCCGCTTACCCGGTATTTACCGGGAGTGAGGTAAATTGACGGGGTCTGATTCCTGTTAGTTACAGGGATATCTTTACTGTCTGATTTTACTTTTTCGGGCCATATATCCCCTCCCCCGGGAAGCGACGCCCACCCTTTGGAAAAAACAGCCCACTCCTGTTCAAACCTGCCGCCTGTAGAATTAAAATACAGCCTTAATCTTGACGGCCACATGCAGCGGACAGCATTTTCATTGTTATAATCCGGGGGACAGAGCCTCTCTTCCATGCCGTGGAGGACCCAGGGTTTCCACTTCAAAAGATCTCCCGGAATATCTTTTTCATCCACAGGCGCTGCCGCTGCAACGGATATAAGAAAAAGAAATACTGCAAAGGTGAGTATTAAAACCAGCCGGCTTGTATGTTTTACAGCCATTGTCCCTCCTGAAAATCAGTATATCTGTCTGTCATTCCGGCAGTCCTTAAGCCGGAATCAAGTCACAAACCCTACTTAAACACCCTCTTATATATATAATTCACATTTTTTGTATAAAATTTTAAGTCAAACAGGGCATCTATTTCATCATCCGAGAGATATTTCTTTATTAATCGGTCTTTTTTCAACAGGTCTTTAAAAGGCTTCCTCTGCTCCCAGCTCTGCATGGCCCTTTTTTGAACAAGGCGATAGGCATTCTCACGGCTTAATCCCTTTTCCGTTAATTGAAGAAGCACACGCTGTGAACAAAAAAGGCCATAGCTTCTATCGATGTTCTCCTTCATTCTTTCCGGGTAAACCCGGATGCCCCCGAGTATGCCGGTCAGCCTCACCAGCATGTAATCAATGAGTATTGCGCTGTCCGGGATTATTATCCTTTCAACAGATGAGTGGCTGATGTCGCGTTCGTGCCACAAAGGGATGTTCTCCATGGCAGCCATAGCATTTGAGCGGACGACCCTTGCGAGACCGCTGAGGTTTTCGCTGCCTATGGGATTCCGCTTATGCGGCATAGCAGATGAGCCTTTCTGACCTTTTTCAAAGGGCTCCTCTGCCTCAAGCACTTCCGTCCGCTGCAGATGCCTCATCTCCACTGCCATCTTTTCAATGGCCCCGGCTATGAGGGCAAGCGTATTCATATACTCTGCATGCCTGTCCCTCTGAATGACCTGTGTGGCCACAGGCGCGGGCTTAAGGCCGAGTTTTTTACATACATAGGTTTCAATAAACGGCGGAAGACTTGAGAATGTCCCCACAGGGCCGGAAAGCTGTCCGTAATTTATTGTATCTCTTGCTGCTTTTATGCGGACAAGGTTCCGCTTCATCTCTTCATACCAGAGGGCAAAAGTGAGTCCGAAGGTGGTGGGTTCCGCATGAATGCCGTGGCTCCTGCCCATCTGGAGGGTTCCCTTGTATTTGACCGCATTGGCCTTCAGGACTTTCATTAATTCTTTAATGTCATTAATGATGATGTCCGCTGCCTCGCGCATCAAAAGGGCAAGCGCCGTATCACCTATATCCGACGATGTAAGGCCCTTGTGAATGAACCGGGAATCAGGCCCGACATTTTCCGCAACTGATGTCAGGAAAGCTATTACATCATGCTTCACCGTCTTTTCTATCTTATCAATCCGCTTAATATTGAATTTGGCGCGTTTTTTAATTGTCGCCAGGCTCTTTTTGGGTATCTCACCCAATTCAGCCCAGGCCTCACAGGCTGCAATTTCCACATCGAGCCATTTCTGAAATTTGTTTTGAGGCTCCCAGATTTTTGCTGTTTCAGGTCTTGAATATCGCGGTATCAAATTGTCCTCCCGATTATGTAGCTCAAACGTTGCTCAACATTGCTTGACTTTAAGCTATATTTTTTATCTGCCCACCGTAAACCTCTCAATAAGATAGGGCGGCAAGCCGGTTTTTTCATCTTTTTTTGAGTTAATACTATATCATAAGGTATCCGCTTTATTTCCACTCCAAGGACATTTGCTCCATACTTTGCCGGCAGGATATTGAAACTTTCCATAAGCCGAAATAGACACTTCAGCATATTTCCTCCTTATTACATTCCTGATTTCTTTAAAGTCCTTGTAATAGTTCAGCTCCCTCATCCTTTGCATTACCCACAAGACTTAACAGAACCTTCTCCCTTTGGAAAAAAGGGGGGGGGCGCTGAACTATTCAAAAATATTAATAATAAAATTAAAATATCTTTTAACAAATGCGTGTTTTTTCCTGTTATACTAAAAAACCAAAATTCTGAAAATTGTTTTCAGCGATTTTTTAACCGCAATATTCAGACGTTCTTATTTCACTAACTTGCAGAGGCGAACATATGCTTCTAATGGTCGGGGCGGTTTAGGCTGCTTTAATAATAAATCGCTGTATTTAAATAAACAAACCAAAAAAAGGAGGGTAAAATCTTGAAAAAAGTATTGCTGGTAGTTGTTTCGTTTATGTTTGTTATGGCGCTTCTGGTTGTAACGGGTGTTGATGCCGATGCCGCAAAATATGTCGGCGCAAAAAAGTGCAAGGCATGTCACATGAAGCAGTATAAGTCATGGAAAAAAACAGCCATGGCAACGAGTTTTGAGAATTTAAAACCGGGTGTAAAAGCGGATGCAAAGAAAAAGGCCGGATTGGATCCTGATAAAGACTATACTGCTGACGCCGACTGCTTGAAATGCCATACAACCGGTTACGGCAAGGGTGGATTTGTCAGCATGGAGAAGACCCCGAAATTGGCCGGGGTCCAGTGTGAAGGATGCCACGGGGCTGGTAATGACTTTAGAAAAATCATGAAGAAAAACAAGAAGTTCAAGCTGGCCGAGGTCAAGGCTGCAGGGCTTATAATTCCATCTGAAGATGAAGCAGGCTGCTTAGTATGTCACGGAGGCGACAGCCCGTTCAATGAAAAGATTGACGCCAAGTATAAGTTTGATTTTAAGGAAAGACTTGAAAAGACCCACAAGCATTTTCCTAAAAAGTACGAACACTAAAAACTAAAAAAAGAAAGCCGGCATCTTTTTTATTATTAATGAAAAGATGCCGGCTTTTTTGTGCATGTACAGGAAATTATATATCCGCAGATTTCACAGATTTTTTCTTTCCCGCTGCTTTTCCCATCTATGTCATCTGCGTAATCTGTGGATTAATTAAGTTTTTTGCCTTGCTTGCGCTCCTGCCTTGCCACTGCTATCATAAGAAGTGACATTGCCGCAGGTGTAACACCGGGGATCCTGCCCGCCTGTCCGAGATTAACGGGTCTGACCTCTTCGAGTTTCTCTACGATCTCTTTTGAGAGTCCGTTAATGCCTTTGTAGATGAATCCTTCAGGTATGGCCTTTTCTTCGACCTTTTTGAATTTCTCCGCTAATTCCGCCTGCCGCCGGACATAGCCTTTGTATTTTGTCAGGATTTCAACCTGGTTTATCACGTCCTGTGACACCCCGCTGCCGGGTGGTGAGACTTCCGCAATATCCGCATACTTGACCTCCGGCCTCTTGAGCAACCGGTACAGAACGGCATCTTCCTTTATTGGTGAACCGCCGAGCCCGGTTAAAACAGGATTTATGATCTCAGGCTTGACCCGTGTGGATTTAATCCTCTTCAGCTCCGCTTCAATGGCGGATATCTTTCCGGTTAATGCATTGAACCGCTTTTTGTTTATAAGCCCGAGATTATGGCCTTTTCCCATGAGCCGCAAATCGGCATTGTCCTGTCTGAGCAAAAGCCTGTATTCAGCCCTTGAAGTAAACATCCGGTAAGGCTCTTTCGTCCCCTTGGTCACTAAATCATCAATCAAAACCCCGATGTATGCCTCATGCCTTCCCAGTATAAAAGGTTTTTTCTTTTCAAGTTGCAGCGCTGCGTTTATCCCGGCGATAAGTCCCTGGGCGGCAGCCTCTTCATATCCTGATGTGCCGTTAATCTGCCCTGCAAGAAAAAGCCCCCGGATGAGTTTTGTCTCCAGCGCGGGCTTGAGCTGGGTCGGATAGACAAAGTCATATTCTATTGCATAACCGGGTTTGTTTATAATTGCGTTTTCAAGCCCTTTGATGCTCCTCACCATTTTTATCTGGACCTCCAGTGGCAAGCTGGTTGAGATACCGTTGGCATAGTATTCGTCACTGTCTATCCCTTCGGGCTCAAGAAAAAGCTGATGTCCCGGCTTGTCCCTGAACCTGACAATCTTGTCTTCGATAGAAGGACAGTATCTCGGGCCGATACCCGTGATTTTACCGCTGTATAAAGGAGAGTATTCCAGGTTATCAAGAATGATTTTATGGGTGCGTTCGTTCGTGTGAGTTATGTAACACGGAAGCTGGGGGTTTGTTATCTCTTTTGTAAACAGAGACATGGCCGGAGGAGGTGTGTCCCCGTCCTGGATATCCATAACTGAAAAATCAATGCCGTGTTTATCAAGCCTTGGAGGGGTTCCTGTCTTGAGGCGGCCGATTTTAAACCCAAGACCGGCAAGGCTTTTTGACAGATTTATTGAAGGCGGCTCACCCGCCCTTCCTGCAGGGGAGCTTTCCTGCCCGATATGAATCAAACCATTTAAAAATGTCCCGGTTGCTATTATCAAGGCCCTTGCCCTGTAGGAGCATTCCGGGGTTGTGATCCCGGCCACCCGGTTTTTATCAACCAGGATTTTTTCAACAATTTCCTGTTTAATGTCGAGCCAGGGCTCTGCCTCAAGCGCCAGCCTCATATATTTGCTATAAAGCGCCCGGTCGGCCTGTACCCTTGTGGCCCGGACAGCAGGTCCCTTGCTTTTGTTGAGGATTTTAAACTGTATGCCCGCCTTATCGGTGATTTTTGCCATCTCGCCGCCGAGTGCGTCGATCTCCTTCACGAGATGGCTTTTTGCAAGCCCCCCTATGGCAGGATTGCAGGACATCCGGCCGATTGAGTCAAGGCTCATTGTGAAAACAGCGGCGCTGAGGCCCATTCTTGCCGCTGCAAGCGCTGCCTCGCAGCCGGCATGGCCTGCGCCGATAACAATAATGTCATAATCTCTATTTTGCTTCACGGCGTGAAAATCCTGATCTTTTTTCCCTGCCGTTTCAGCCTCCGTTCCCGTTTTACTGATTCGTGGATATAAAGTTCTTTTTCCTCGGGATATAAATCAAACAACTCCTCCCAGAACACTATGGAATTGGCAATATACACGGGGTTGAAGATTCGCCGGGATTTCTTCATCAGGGGACAGCCGTCTTTACCATTATTTGTATATACCAGGCCCGGAACCTTTCCGCTCCTGCTCACATGAGGCTCAAACGGGAAAGTCATGCAATTCAGGGAGCGCCTGGACCTGCGGCAGTCTGTGGGAACCGGACACATGGAAAAAACATAGTACGAAGCTGATTCTTCTATCATTTTCCGGATAGACTCATTCCTTACAGGCACTTTTTCCCAGAACTTCCCGTCTTTTCTGCGCAGGTTGAATTCTTCACGAAACAATACCGGAACAATGCTTTCATTATCACAGCAAAAAGGTATCCCGTTGTTTTTCGGGGCACACAGTTTCCCGCAATCAAAATCAATCATTCGAACGGACAACAACCTGTAAAATCGCCGGAGTTTTTTTTCTGTAATTCTTGGTTTCATTTATTTATTGTTTATCGCGGAGAAAAAAGTCCGGGAAGTGTTTCTAATTATTCGACTGTTCCGGAATCCGGTTTATCGGGTTTATATAAAGGGGAAGCGATGCTCCATGTCTTCCGTCAATAGCCAGATCAATTGAATATTCGCCGTATTTCGGGAATTGAAGACGTTGCAGGTTCAGAACAATATTTGTAGCTATTGAACTAAGGGGGGAGCTTTTAATTCGAACGTTTATATTAGCCTCAACCGGCTTAATAATTGCGTTGCCGTCTTCATCGGCAATACTGATCCTGATCTTATGCTCACCTTCTTCCGCTTCCCGGAAACGCATTCTAAGGGCAACCGTACATGAAGGATACGCAACAGGCGTCTCCTTTGCCCTGATTGCATCAAATGTACCGAGGATATTCAGTTTGCCCTGGTAGTCGGTAGCAGCGTCACAAAGCACAAAAAGTTCGACATTCATTTTATAGCTCCTTTTTTTTCAGCCCCTGCAATTTTAAAAAATTTCTCAACAGATCCTTCCCGACTTTTGTAAGAATCGATTCCGGATGGAACTGGACGCCTTCGATAAGCATGTTTTTGTGTCGTATCCCCATGATCTCATCCATGTCCGTCCATGCGGTTATTTTAAAATCTTTTGGCAGGGTATCCTTTTTTATGATTAACGAATGATAACGGGTTGCCTCAAAGGGATTGGGAAGGCCTTTAAAAATGGTTTTCCCGTCGTGATGTATCATGGATGTTTTCCCGTGCATCAATCTCGGTGCGTTAACTATTTCAGCTCCGAAAGCAGCGCCTATTGACTGGTGCCCCAGGCAGACCCCGAGGACAGGGATTTTCCCGGCAAAATGCCGTATGACATTTATGGAGATTCCCGCCTCTTTCGGCGTGCAGGGCCCGGGGGAAATAATGATCTTCCCGGGGTTCAGTTTCTCAATCCGGGGAATTGTGATTTTGTCATTTCTGAAGACCCTTATATCTTCACCCAGCTCACCGAGGTACTGAACCAGGTTATAGGTGAATGAATCGTAATTGTCTATCATTAAAAGCATGTCTTTAACACCCCGCTCGTAAACGCAGCAAGCGTATTGCAATACGCCCCTACAATTCCTTCTCAGCCATTTCTATGGCCCTGAACATTCCTTTTGCCTTGTTTACGGTTTCCGTGTATTCTTTTTCAGGGTCGGAATCGGCGACAATTCCGGCGCCCGCCTGAATATAGGCTTTTTTGTTTTTGAAGATTATCGTCCTTATTGTAATACACATGTCCATATTCCCGGAAAAGTCAAAATATCCCACAGAGCCTGCATAGGGTCCGCGCTTTGTAGGCTCCAGTTCTTCGATGATCTCCATTGCCCTGATCTTTGGAGCGCCCGTTACCGTGCCTGCAGGGAATGATGCCCGGAGAACGTCGAATGCATTGTTCTTCTTCCCGAGTTTCCCGACCACGTTGGATGCAAGATGCATGACATGGGAATATCTTTCAACCGTCATTAATTCCGTGACCTTGACAGTGCCTGTTTCCGCAACCCTGCCGGTATCATTTCTGCCGAGGTCGACAAGCATGATATGCTCTGCAACCTCTTTTGGATCGGCCTTGAGTTCTTCTTCATAAAACCGGTCTTCTTCGGGAGTGTCTCCTCTTTTTCTTGTGCCTGCAATCGGTCTCAGCTCTATGGAGTCCCCCTCCACCCTGACGAGTATCTCAGGGGAAGACCCTACAATCGTGCTTTTCCCGGTTTCAATGTAATACATGTAAGGTGAGGGATTTACAACACGCAGCGCCCTGTAGGCATTTATCGGCGGGATATCCGTGTCACGTTGAAAGTTCTGCGATATCACTGCCTGGATAACATCGCCTGCCTTTACATATTCTTTTGTTTTTTCTACTGCGTTCAAGAACTCTCTTTTTGAGAAATTCGAGGTGAATTTTATCTTTTTGGAAATCGCCCCCTTTTGAGGTGATGCCGCTCTGTCGGGTACAACAAATTTTGATCTGAGTTTTTTAACTATATTATCAATCTTTTTTCCCGCTTTCTCATAGGCCTTTTCGGGGCTGTCTTCGATATGTGCGTTTGATATCACTTTGATCTTGTGTGTCAGGTTGTCAAAAACAACTAATGTATCGGTAAGCATAAGAAATATATCTGGAAGGTTCAGCCCGGGATGGTTGTTGTCCGGCAATTTTTCAAAGTATCGCACAGTGTCATACCCTATGTAACCGAGAAATCCGCCGAAAAACCTCGGCAGGCCGGGAATAATTACAGGCTTGTATTTTTTCAGCTCCGCTGATACAACCTCCAGCGGGTCCCTGAATTGAGAGACACCACTGTTTCCGATCCGGACCTTTTCTTTTTTTGTGCCTCTTTTTATTGTAAGGCTGCTGCCTTTGCCCTCGATTATTACGGACGGATTGCTCCCGATAAAGGAGTACCTGGCCCATTTTTCGCCGCCTTCCACACTTTCAAGAAGAAAGCATGTTTTCCCTTTCAGCTTCAGGAATGCGGACAGGGGGGTGTCGAGGTCGGCAAGGATTTCCCTGTAAACGGGAATCAGGTTGCCTTCTTTGGATTTCTTCTTGAATTCGTTGAAATCAGGAGTTAGCATTTGACAAAACCGTCTTTTTTTAATTACTATTTTAGTTGTCTATTATAGACTATTAGTATATTAAGTTAACAGATGGAAGTTTTTTTTGATTCACAAATCACAACTCTTCTCTTCAAGTGTTAACTTTATCTGCGGGAGTAGCTCAGTGGTAGAGCACAACCTTGCCAAGGTTGGGGTCGCGGGTTCGAGTCCCGTCTCCCGCTCCAATATAAATGTGTTGTAATAGTTCAGTTCCCTCATCCTTTGCATTACCCACAAGACTGAACAGAGCCTTTTCCCTTTGAAAAAAAGGGGGGGGTGAAGTATTGCAATTTGTTTTACCGGCGCTGCCCCCTGTCTTTCCATCTTCACCTTTAAGCATTACCGTCTTGCGAAAAATTATTTTGTCATTGCGAGCAAAGCGAAGCAATCTCAGGCGCTTGAGAATTCACCGGGCATTGCCGCCTAAAATGCCCTCATGCGGAAGCGTAGTTCCCGGTAACTGAATATAACTCCTGATACGGTAATCTCTTCCACTTTCAGGCCGGTAGTCACATCCTCACCCTCCCGTATAATCCGCCCGTTAATGTTTACTATGCGGGATCCCGGATTATTTGAATAGATGTGCCCGGAAATTGATATATCCGGCAATTCCTTTTTAATTTCTTCCGGCAACCTTTCAAATTCAAGGACTGTTTGTTCCGGTTCAGCTTCAGTATTATCAACAGGCAGGTATGCTTCAGGAGTGTAATTATTAACAGAGTCCCTTTCCTCTTTGATTTGTTTTCGAAGAATTTCGAGTTCACGGGCGGATGGATTTAAGGCAAGCGATGCTATTGCGCTGTCAGTAAGGACCCGTTCTTCCGGGACTGTTTTCTCCTGCGCCGCTTCTGTTTTATTATTATCTTTACCAGGCAATGAAGTTTTCCGGGACACTTTTCCGGCCGTATCCGTCCTCGTCTCTGCAACTACCGTGTCAGACGCAGTAGCCGATTCCCTGCTGTCTGTTTTAGTTTCTGTGTTGACGGCTCCGTCTTCAACTCCGGATGTCGCTGAAACCTGTTCACCGGTGACAGTATCTTTCCGATCTGAACTTACAGCAGCGGATTCATTTTGCTGTTCAATATCTGCAGTTGCCTGTGCAGCTGCATTCTGCTCCCCTGTTTCCCATGGACGAAGCCATGCGGTTAATATTCCGGCATTCAGCAGCAGGGCCGTCAAAAGCAGGTAAGGCCATACCGGTCGTTTCTTCGGCCCGTGCGGACTATGCGCATGGACCGTCATCAGATCAGGCACTGAGCCCTGATGATTTTTTTGTTCCAGTTTTTTCAGTGCATCAAGAATAAATGACATTCCTAATTATCCTTTCTATCAATTAATGTCGGTATATCACTGCCTGCAGCAGTGTTCAAATGAATCAGAGTTTGAGCACCGACTATTCCATCAGGGGTAATGCCTTCGGCAAACTGAAATTTTTTAACCTTGTTGACCAGCTCACCGTCAAATTCCGGATTTTCACCGGGCCGGGCTGTCCCGCCCTGAACCTGTGCCAGTTGTTTATCAAGCCATTGCACAACCGGCGCCTGCATGCCGGGTTTAATTGCCTCGTTGTAATCAGGCGGCGGCCGCCACAACAGGGTATATTCACCAAGCCAGTATGATTCGATATATTTAAGAGGAACTTCCCTGGTTTCAGCGCCGAAAGACAAGGTGGCTGATTCTGCATTCAGGGCAGTCAATACTGCGTAATATTCGCCGCCCTCATCATCAAACAACTTCAGGGCCGCCGGTCTGTTTAAATTCCTGAGATTGTTTAAGTTCCCCAATCCATTGTAACACTGCAATCCATTAACCTCAGCCTGATCGCAGGCGGAATCATTGTCCCCTGGTTTATATGTAATGCCCCACAGACTGAAAAGCTCCTGGAATGCCGGTTCACTACCCCGGTTTATCTGCCCGCCATCCGGCCAGTCTGAATTCTGAATCTGTCCGGATTCCATGATATCCGGTTTTATTGTCTCATTCACTGCAACCTTTTGTGATTCATTATTATTATAGTATGTTGCTGCCAGGACAACCCCGGCGACAATGAAAACAAAAACAGACAGTATCCATACAGCCGGCTTCCTGTACTCTCCCTGCCCCCGGGTTTTCATTTCTCCAAATATTTCATGCGCCGCCTTAGTCAATGTCGACGTATTGACAAGTTTCCTGTTCCGGGCGTATGTGCCGAGCAATGTCCTGTCGCACAGCACATTAATCAGTCTCGGCACGCCTCCGCTTAAGCGATACACTTTATTAATGATTGAGTCAGGGAATAGTTGATTTTGCAAGCCGGCTACTGCAAGGCGGTGTTTCACATAAGCTCCGACATCTTTCATAGAAAGCGCACACAGATGATAACGGGCTATGATACGCTGTGAGAGCTGGCGCAGCTCAGGTTTTGAAAGTTTATCCCTGAACTCGGGCTGCCCGATAAGCATTATAAGGAGGAGCTTTCTCCGGTTCGTTTCAAGATTGGTCAACAATCTCAATTGTTCCAGAACTTCAGAACTGAGATTCTGCGCCTCGTCGATAATGAGTACTGCCCTACGGTCCCCGGCATGGGCGTCAATCAGATAGGCATTGATCAGATCTACAAATACTTTTATGCCGGAGTTATCTTTTGGATATTTAATCCCGAATTCATCACAGATAGTTGCCAGCAGCTCCCCGACAGTCAGCTTTGGATTAAGGATAAAAGCAATGGCGGAGTTTTCAGGGATTTGTTCCAGTAAGCAGCGGCAGACAGTGGTCTTGCCGGTCCCGACTTCACCTGTGAGCAATACAAAGCCGCCTTCGCTGTTAAATCCGTATAGCAGATGCGCCAAGGCCTCCCTGTGCTGCCCGCTCATGTAGAGATAACGGGGGTCAGGGGCAATGGAAAAGGGGGATTCTTTTAAACCAAAGTATTCGTTATACATAAAATTTTTAATAAAGATAAGGGGGGGCTTTCTCCCACTTTTAAAGAGTAATATATGAATCAGAGAAAATACAACTCTTATGTGAAATTAATTGATCCGGGGAACAGGCCGCAGTGGCTCTGCGCAAAGACTCTCGGGGGGGGGATTCCTGAATATTTACGGCTGAATTCCTGATTGCCTCTATATCCAGACTCCATCAATTATTGATGTGCATTTAAGGCATCTGCCCTCCTTTATTCTGTTTTGCAATATCCGGTAACCAAAACGTTCAATCAGAAGCTCACCACAGTCCGGACAATATGTGCTTTCTCCGCCCTCACCCGGCACATTGCCTTCATAGACATACTTAAGGCCGCTTTCAAGACCCATCTCCCTTGCCCGTCTCAATGTCTCTACAGGGGTCCCCGGCTGGTCCAAAAGCCGGTAGGTCGGATAAAACTGTGTTACATGCCATGGGATTGCAGGATCAACAGACTTGATATACTCTATTATCATATTCAAGGTTTCTTCCGAATCATTATATGACGGAATTATAAGCGTTGTAACCTCCACCCAGACACCGAGTTCCTTCATTAATTTAATTGTATCCAGAACAGGCTGTAACCTTGCCCCGCATATTTTCCCGTAAAACTCATCATTGCCTTTCAAATCAATATCATTGCCGTCAAGAAAAGGCGCAATCGCCTTTGTTGCCTCAGTACCCGTATAACCATTACTTACAAAAACATTCTTGATCCCCCTGTCATGTGCAAGGCGTGCACAATCATAGGCAAATTCGAAAAATATTGTCGGTTCGGTATAAGTATATGAGATACTCTTGCAACCTGCCCTTTCTGCAGCGTCAACTACCTGTTCAGGTGTAATTTCATCACCGGGTATATCAGCGCCTTTCTTTGGATACTGCGATATATCATAATTCTGGCAATGCCTGCATTTAAAATTGCATCCGGCTGTTGCAACAGACATGGAAGTTGATGCAGGATAAAAATGAAAGAGGGGTTTTTTCTCTATGGGGTCAATATTCATTGATATAAGTTTTCCGTACACAAGGGTATAAAGAATTCCTTCCCTGTTTTCTCTCACACCGCATATACCCCTCCTGCCTTCAGGGATAGCACAATGATGCGCACAGAGAGAACACCTTACTTTCAGTTTTTCGAGCTTCTCATAAAACATTGCCTCTTTCATATCATCATTATATCACGTTTCACACTTCACGCTTCACGGTTTCATAACCGTTCAGAGGGAGCAGTTATCAGGGTGCAGGGTGCAGAAAGAACATATTCGGTTTTTCTTAATAGTCCTCTGGTTTTTTTAATCCACTGCTTCCCGCTCAACCGTGCTGCTCTTTTACAAACATCTGAATCTTCAAATTTCATTCTGCACCCTGACAACTGTTCCCTGCACCCTGTGAACGATTACACGGGTTCTTTCTTTTAAACTTTGCGCCTCTGCTCCTCTGTGCCTTTGCGCCTATCCTTTGCGCCTATGCAGTTCATTGTTCATAATTCGTCAACGATCGTATCATTATCAGCAACGATTAAATTGTTTACAAAAAGTATTCTTATGTTCTATTTTTGTATTTTCTTCTTGACAATTGAATTTTTTTTATTTAAATTATAATCAAGGTATGTTAGAAAAACTTTTTACATCGGGAATCAGGGCGGATATCATGTCCCTGCTGTTTAATAACCCGGAAGAAAAGTTCTATGTCAGAGAGATTGCCAGACTTATAAGTAAAAATCCATCCGGGGTAAAGAGAGAACTCGATAAGCTTAAAGAGATGGATCTTGTAATAAGCGAAAGGAAAGGCAATCTCAAATATTTCAGAGTAAATCAAAACTCCCCTCTCTTCCCGGAGCTGAAAGGTTTAATCGCAAAATCATTAGGTCTCCCGGGTGCGCTCAAATCCGTCCTGAAAGCCTCTGATGCAAAGTCCGCCTTTATCCACGGCCCTTATGTAAACAATACGAATCTTCCTTCATTAGACCTGTTCGTTGTATCAGATTCAGACCACATAAGAAAAACCCTGGATGATATAGAAAAAAGATTTGGCAGAGAAATCCGTCTCACATTAATGAGTCATATAGATTATAAGGCAAAGAAGAAAAGCGGAAATCGCTATCTCAAAAAACTTTTAAACGCAAAAAAGATCCTGCTCTTGGGAAGATTGTAAAATTTACTCCCTGATAAAGGGAGAAGAAAGGGGGTAAACATGAATGGCCGCCACTAAAAAAACCACTGCGAAGAAGAAAACCACTTCGAAGAAGGAAACCACTTCGAAGAAGGAAACCACTGCGAAGAAGAAAACCACTTCGAAGAAGAAAACCACTGCGAAGAAGAAAACCACTGCGAAGAAGAAAACTACTGCGAAGAAGAAAACCACTGCCAGGAAAAAGAAATAGCACGTCTTATAGCGATTCAAACTTAGCTGTCCCATCAGAACAGGGTGGGGCAGCTCTTTTTTCAGATTTTCCGGGGATGATCCATGATTGCAGACAACCTGATG
>DRDE01000131.1 GCA_011040095.1 Nitrospirota bacterium | reverse complement strand
TGTGCATTGAGCCTTTTATAAGGGAAAAGAGAAAAAATCACAGGGTGCAGGGAACAGTTGTCAGGGTGCAGAATGAAACTTGAAGATTCAGATGCATGGAAAAGAGCTGCCACAATCGTCAATACCAGGCAATATATTGTTTGTTCTTTCTGTACCCTGCACCCTGACAACTGCTCCCTGTCTTTAGAGAGAAAGTTATGAGGATGCTGATTTTATTAATGCTGTTTTTTTTCTGCCCCCTGATTCCCCCCCCTGCTTTATTTGCTTCTACAGCAAAAATTGTGCAGGAAGGGAACAGGCTGTATGAGGAGGGGAAATACGATGAGGCCGTAAATAAATACAACTCGGCAAAAGCGGAAGCTCCTGACAATGCCTCCGGCATTATAAACTTTAATCTCGGGGTGGCCCTTTACAAACAAGGCCGGTATGCAGAGGCTGTTGACGCTTTTACGAACGCATTGAGCGAGGCGGATAAGAAGCTTGAGGCAAAAGCGGTTTATAATACGGCAAACAGCAAATACAGGCTCGGCAGTTCTCTTGCGAATACTGATATGGAAAGCGCCGCCGCTTTATACCGTGAATCCCTTGACTACTATAAAAGGGCCATTGAATTGGATGAGGAAAACAAAGACGCAAAATACAACCATGACTTTGTTGAAAAAAAATTAAAGGCGCTTCTGGATAAGATGAAAAAGCGGAAGGAGCGGAAAGACCGGGGAGAGGACAAAAAAGGCAAAGAAGGCAAACAGG
This sequence comes from Nitrospirota bacterium, assembly GCA_011040095.1. Classification (GTDB taxonomy): domain Bacteria; phylum Nitrospirota; class Thermodesulfovibrionia; order UBA6902; family UBA6902; genus BMS3ABIN06. Next base: position 3,406 of record DRDE01000131.1, on the reverse strand, counting down.
ATAATGGACAGCAGGAGGACAAACCCGGCAAGGAGAAACAGGGAGAAGGGGAAGGGCAACAGCAGGAGACCGGCAATGAACAGACCCAGGAAAAGGTTGCAGGGGATAAAACAGGGGGCAAGGAAGATACAGGGGAGACACAGAAGAGCGCCGGCGCTCAGGCACAGGAAAACAGGGAGATGTCTCCTGAAGAAGCAAGGATGCTCCTGGATGCCTATGGACAGGATGAGACCGGAGACAACTTGAGGCAGCGTAAAAAAGGGCATTACAGGGAGGTGTTTAAGGACTGGTGAGAGGGGCTTATTTGAAGAAGATAAATATACCGGCAATATTCATTTGCCTTCTGGCCGCCTTTGGTCTGCTTTCAACCACTGTTCCGGGAACAGCCGCAGCTGATGATATTAATTTTGAAGTCTCGGTTGAGAGCAATATTATTTACCTTGGCAGGGGCTCACAGCTCAACCTTTCATTCCAGGGCGCCCGGGATATTCCACGGCCTGAGCTTCCGGGGATAGACGGTTTCCAGGCGCAATATATCGGGCCTTCAACGAGGATGTCCATAGTTAACGGAAAGATGTCCTCTTCAGTAACCCATGTGTACTCACTCATCCCGCTTAAGGCCGGAAAATTCAAAATCGGCCCGTTCTCATTTGAATATAAAGGGGACACCTATAAATCCAATGCCGTGACTGTCGAGGTTATGGACAGATCTGCCAATGCCGGAAGCCGCGCGCAGGGCCGGCAAAAAACTCAAACGGATTTAAAAGACAGGGTATTCCTGGTTATGGAGGCCGGAAAGTCCACGGCATATGTAAACGAGATTGTCCCGTTGACAATAAAGCTGTATGTAAACAGCCTGCGAATGCGTGATATTCAGTATCCTGAATTTGCGCATGACGGTTTTTCCGCAGGGGAATTCGGCGAGCCCCGGCAATACCGGGAATACAAAGACGGCATAAATTATAATGTTGTTGAATTCAGCGTCCGGATATTCGGCATGAGGCCCGGGGATTTTACAATAGGCCCTGCAAAGCTGAAAGGCAATATCACAGTTAAAAGGCAAAGATCTTTATTTGATGATGCATTCGGGCACGACTCACTCAGCGGATTTCTGGGCGCTTATGAAGTCTCCCCGATTGAACCGGCTTCCGGGAAATCAAGACTGAAAATTCTCCCTTTCCCGGACAAAGGGGCGCCGGATGATTTTAAAGGCGCTGTCGGGGATTTCAGTTTCAGTATGGATGTGTCGCCAAAAGAGGTAAAAGCAGGAGACCCTGTCACATTAAAGATGATTATTAGCGGGGAGGGCAACTTTGATACAGTCAACAGCCCCACGCTGAAACAGCATGAAGGGTTCAAGGTGTATGAGCCGCAGGCAAAACAGGAGGGCAGCAGGAAAGTATTTGAGAGGATACTTATACCATTGAGTGATGATATTAAAGAAATCCCCGGGGTTGCCTTCAGTTTTTTTAATCCAGCAAAAGGCGAATACCGGACCATATCAAAGAAAAATGTCGCCATAAAAGTCACAAAACCGGAGAAACAGGAAAATATAACTATAATGGAGGCCCCCCTGTCCGCCCTGAAGCGGTCCGGCAGAGAGAGATTCGGCAGGGACATTATTTATATCAAGGAATCTCCCGGGAAATTCAAAAAAAGGGGAGAGTATCTTTATAATAATACGGCCTTCCTCCTGCTTCAGGCCGTTCCCCTGCTGATATTTGTCTCTGTACTGGCAATGCAGAAACGAAAAGAGAAGCTCAGGACAGACATCAGGTATGCGCGGCGGCTTTCAGCCCCCAAAAAAGCAAAGAAGGGTATCCGGGAGGCGCAGCAATATTTAAACAACAGCAGTCCCCCGGAATTTTACAGCTCCGTATTTAAGACCATCAGGGAGTATCTCGGCGACAGGTTCCATCTTCCTGCGGCAGGCATAACCGCTGATGTTGTTGATAACGCGCTGAAGACTAAAGGAATAAGCGAAGATATGCTGAACAGGTTAAGAGATATATTTAAAGAATGCGACATGGCAAGATATGCGCCCTCCGAATTCGGCAAAACAGAGATGGAGGCTACCTTTAATAAGCTTAAGGAAGTTATGGATTACCTTGAAAGGCAGAAGTCGTGAATATGAGATTTTCAATTTCCGCATACATAGTTATCTGTTTGCTGCTGAGTGCATCCATATCAGTTGCCCGCCAGGACACGGGAATCAACAGGGAAATCAAGCTGAAGCCGTCCGGGAGCACGAACCCGGATTATATCTTTTACAGGGGAAATGCCCTCTATGAAGAGGGGAAATATGACGAGGCTGTCGAGGAATATGAAAAATTGCTCAAACAGGGCTATGAAAGCGGCAATCTTTATTATAACCTCGGGAACAGCTACTTCAAAAAAGGTGAACTCGGCAGGGCCATACTGAATTATGAAAGGGCTAAAGAATTAATGCCGCGGGACAGTGATCTGGCCGCAAATTACGAATACGCCCGTTCTCTGGTAAAAGGCAATACAACAAACATATCCGGCCCGTGGATTAAACGCATGATCGATAAATTTGATGTTTTCACTGTTAACGGCCTGACCGTGTTTTTATCCGCTCTGTTCGCCTCCACACTTTTCTTTATTATCACAGGGCTGTTTATGCAGGCTGCAAGAAGGCGCTTCAGGATCGTCCTGCCTGTTTTAATAATAGTTTTCACGTTATCCGCTTTTTTGTTGTACAACAGGATTTCAGTGTCCGGGAAAGAGGCGATAATAATATCTGAAAATGCAGCGGCCGGGTTTGAGCCACTGGATAATGCTACAATATATTTCAGGCTTCATGAGGGGATGAAGGTCTATATTATTGAATCAAAAAAGGGCTGGCGAAAAGTTGAGCGGCTTGATGGAAAGGCCGGATGGATCAGGGAGGAAGAAGTCGAAAAGGCGCATATATAATATTAAGGATATAGAGCCTGCGCATAAACTCCAATATAACCACGAAGGACACGAAGGGCACGAAGAAAAGCATTATAAAATAAGGAGACAAACAGATTCTTCGTGATCTTCGTGTCCTTCGTGGTTGATAATAATTTGTAAAATCCCGGGCTGAACCGTATCAAAAGACAATAAAATGTTCATAGTTAGGTTGTACAACGGAATATTTTACAAAATTAAACTTGTCTCCCTGTGTGTTAATCTCAATAATTACGGCATGTTTCCCTGTTTATGCGTCTGCTGTTGAGAAAGAACAAGTTGACAGAGATATGAGCAAAAAAGGTGAGTCGCTGTTTTCGATAGTAAAGCCGTCGGATTCATTGCAGAAACGTACAGTAATAATAAAGAGGACAATTCGATTTCCCTTATTACCCATGTACAGGTGGAGTCTGCCGACAAGAGCGATGCCAATGCGCTGATTCCCTTGATA
>DRDE01000130.1 GCA_011040095.1 Nitrospirota bacterium | reverse complement strand
TTCTCGAAGGCATTGCCAGAGGTGAACGGGCAATATTGGAAAACCGGGTTTTGAAGCATTCTGATGCAAAGCGGAAAATGAAAAAATGGCTCCTCTGATCTGGACGGAACCCGCGCTGCTTGATCTTGAAGAAATTGCTGAATATATTGCACTGGATAATCCGGGTGCTGCAAAAAAACTTGTACGAATGGTTTTTCAAAAACTTGAACGTCTTGAGCAACATCCTCAATCCGGTCGCAAACCACCTGAAATAAAAAATAGTTCTTGCAGAGAAGTTATTGTTGATCCATGTCGCATTTTTTACAGGATTGACAAGAAAGATATTTACATTCTGTATGTGATGCGGGGAGAACGCCGGCTACGAAAGTACTTATTGGAAGAACGAGGATGAAAAATACAGGAACAAAAACGCCGGATTAATTATGTAGGATACTTCCTATGTTATAATCTATATATAAATATATGGGAGGTATTAAAATGGGTAGTGTTACAAAACAGGCTAATTTCCTGTTACCTGAAGATCTGATTGATGAACTTAGAAGGGTTGTTGCAAAAAGGGAACAGAGTAAGGTTGTGGCTGAGGCACTAAGAAAAGAGCTGAAACGGCTGAAGCTCAAGGGAGCGCTTGAGACGAGTTTCGGGGCGTGGAAGGACAAAGACCATCCTGAGTTAAAAGGCGGAACAGTGGCTTTTGTCCGAAAACTGAGGAAGTCAGGCAGGTTGACCCGCGTAAAATGAGTAACATCCTCGTAGACACGGATATTATCATTAATTTTTTGAGAGGCAGGGAAAAGGCAAAAGATTTTTTGCTTTCACTCTTAGATGAATCAACACTCTATTGCTCCGCAATAACGGTTGCTGAAATATACGCAGGGATGAAAGAACATGAAAAACAGAAGACAGACGGTCTTCTGGACAGCTTGCATATAATTGATGTTAACCGGGAAATTGCGGAAAAAGCCGGGGAGTATAAGAGACAATCCCTTGAACTTGATGATTGTCTTATTGCAGGGTCGGCCTTTGTGAAAGGCGCTGTTCTTGCCACCGGAAACGGGAAACATTACCCTATGTCTGATATTGAGAAGATAATCGTAAGAGCATAACGTTTAACCGCGCGTTGACAACTCTAAAAAAAATATTGTCACATGAGGCTCTTGCAAAAGTCCCTTCAAAATAACCTGTGCCGTCATACCCGTGAAAACGGGTATCCAGAAGTCTTTGATTTTAAATAATACTGGATTCCCGATAAAGACCTCGGGAATGACAAATAAAGACTTTTGCAAGAGCCTCGTTAGTAAAACAATAAATTCCTTGTCAATTGCCTGAAATATCATGTATATTTCTGTAGATACCCGGGAATCAGATAATAACTTTTATACATAAGGAGAAAATATGAAAGATCCATTTAACTCATATCATGTTGGTGTAGCAGCTGAAGCCTTTGTAGCAGCAATGTTTGCAAGATGTGGATATGATGTTTCTGTCCAATACGGAGCAAACCAGCCAGAATATGACCTAATAGTAAAAAAACATGAAAAGCTAATACCGATATCCGTAAAAGGCAGTAAAGATGGAGCATGGGGATTAACACAGTCATTCATGAAAAATGCAGACTATAAGGGTGCTGTAGATCAGTGGCTGAAAAAACATAATCAAAAAACTATTTTTTGTTTGGTACAGTTCAAGAAAGTAGAACTCGGAAGTATGCCAAGAATATATTTGGCTACCCCTAAAGAAATTGCAAAGAGATTAAAAGACAGTGCTAAAAGGCGTGGTGACACCATTCTTTATGAATATCACGAATGGAGTTCCAGAGCCTATGCAGCAGGAACCATTGATAAAATTCCAGATAATTGGAAATTCTCGACGGAAAGAATAGAGGATTTATTTAAGAAGGCATAACGTATCAACGCACTCGATGCATGACAGCAGTGGCGATTTTGACTTTAAATAGTTTGCATTATGCAAACGGCCTCCATGCATGATTATACACTACATGTCATGCATCGGTGGTCTTTACGCTACTCCCTTTCAACCGTTAATCAACAATTTTAAAAATGTTTCAGGTTATTTATAAGCAGGTATTGTTAATACAATTCTGCAAGGACACATAATATTGAAAAGCAGGTGTTGTGAATAGTCGAAGAGCTTCCCCTGTGTTAAAGATAACCAGTTTAAATCTTCACCAACAAAAGCAGTTTAAACAGAGTCTGTTTATAAACTGTTGTTTTTTATTTTCGTCATGCCCGAAGTCTTTAATCGGGAATCCGGAACTCACTGAAAAGACTGGATTCCCGCTCAACAGAATGCGGGAATGACGGCTTAATGGTTATGTTTATACACAGACTTCTAAATAGTGCAGCTTTTAGTCTATTGAGGCTCTTGCAAAAGTCCCTGCAAAATAACTTGTGCCGTCATACCCGTGAAAACGGGTATCCGGAAGTCTTTGTTTTTTAAATAAACCGGATTCCCGATTACTACCTCGGGAATGACAAAACAAGACTTTTGCAAGAGTCTCTATTATCTTCATTTTGATTCAATAACTAAGATGAAAAATACAGGAACAAAAATAGTTATTGCATTGATATAGAAAAGTGTAATATTTGACCATTCGCCGGATTAATTGTATAGGATAATTTGACCGCTCCCGCACATTGGTGATACAATGTATATACATCAATGGAAAGGAGTTGAATTATGATAAAAAAACTGGTGTCTCATGGAAACAGTGCGGCTTTGATAATTGATAAGCCTATCCTGGAGCTTTTGAAGGTTGATATGGATACTCCTCTTGAGATTTCAACTGACGGCAGGAATTTAATCATTTCTCCTGTTGAAAACGGCAAAAAAGAAAAGAAATTCAGGGCAGCGCTGGAAAAGGTTAACAGGTCTCATGGCAAGACACTAAAAAAGCTTGCAAAATAAATGAAAGACATCACCTTCTGATA
>DRDE01000129.1 GCA_011040095.1 Nitrospirota bacterium | reverse complement strand
CATCCGTGAAAAGAAAAGACTGTGAAATCCTGTTTCTGACAATATGGGATTTGCTGTCTGAAAAGATATAAACATTGATAATGAAATATACTCGATTTTAACCTGTTAAGTTTTCGAAGCAATCTCTTATAAGTTTCTCAAATTCCCACAATATCCGAAAATGTGATCCGGAGTTCAAAGGAAAACTGGACTACGGAAATGGATAATGATAAAATACCGGATATGTTCAAACTTGGTCTGGACGTTGCATGAAAAAAAGTAACTGCCCTGAGTCTGTGTATAAACATAACAATTGAGCCGTCATTCCCGCAGTCTGTTGAGCGGGAATCCAGTCTTTTCAGTGAGTTCTGGATACCCGATTACAGACTTCGGGTATGACAAAAACAAAAAACAGTACTTACAAAGATGGAGGGACCATGGCCTATTGGGAATCTTTTGCCCCTTATGTAACTGTTGCTGAAAAACGGGCAAAGGCAGAGAAAAAATTAAAGGCCCTTCGAAAGAAAAACCCGGACATCCGGCCTGTTGTCATTGAAGGCAGAACTATAGCCGGAACGTGGTGGGGAAAGTCCTGGAATACCAACCTCGAAAGCTATGCCGATTATTCCAACCGCATCGGGCGCGGAAGGAGCTATGTCCGGCATAATGCGGTTCTGGATTTACAAATAAAATCCGGCCTTATCGAATCCCTGGTTCAGGGGACGGATTCCAGACCCTACAAAATCCGGATTAAGATAAAAACCCTGAAGAAAAACACCTGGAAGAATATCAAAAAGGCCTGCCAGGGAGAATTTGATTCACTGCAGGAGCTTCTCAACGGTAAATTTCCAAAATCGTTATCGAATATATTTACCGATAAAAAATCAGGCCTGTTTCCAGCTCCCGGAGAAATTTCCTTTGATTGCAGTTGCCCTGACTGGGCTGATATGTGCAAACATATTGCAGCCGTGTTATACGGGATCGGGGCTATGCTGGATACGAAACCTGAATTATTCTTCACCCTGAGAGACGTAAAGATGAAAGATCTGGTCTCCGGGGCTGTTAAGGAGCAGACAAGTGATCTGCTCAGGAAAGCCGGGCAAAAAAGCTCTAAAGTTATGGATGCATCTGATTTGTCGGAGATATTCGGCATTGATATGGAAGAGTCGCCGACGCCTGAGAAGGCACGGTCAAAATCAAAGAAAAAACCGGCAAAAAAACCGGCAGCAAAAACGAAAAAGACATCTGCACGGAAAGTCAAAAAAACCAAACCGGGCAAGAAGGTCACCACTACCGACAAGAAGGTTCCACGAAAAAAGACCTGATCCAGATCATTTTTACAATATCCGTTCAGGCATAACCGGCTCCGGAATAAAGTCAGCGGCGTTAATCCCTGCTTGCTTGTTAATGATTTTTACAGCTATACTATTAGAACCAGGCGGAGAATCCATGAATAAAAAACATCTCTTGATCGGCCTTGCTATTGTAGCGCTCTCTTCTTATTATGCCTTTACAAATGTATCCCTTGAAGAGCTGGGCAATGCCCTTAAATCAGTGCATTACATATATCTGGTGCCTGCCGTATTTATGGTTGGTTTGACTTTTTTATTCCGGGCAATGCGGTGGCGTTATCTCATCAGGTCTGTAAAAGATGTAAAAACCATGCGCCTGTTTTCCCCTTTAATGGTGGGATTCATGGGCAATATACTTCCTGCAAGGGCAGGGGAGATAATCAGGGCGTACCTTCTCGGCAAAAAGGAAAATATCAGTTTCAGCGCCTCATTTGCCACGATCTTTGTGGAAAGGCTGATGGACATGTTAATGTTCCTGTTTTTACTTGTCGGAGTATTGTTTTTCAGCGCGGATATTTTTTCAAAGGGAGGCGCGGAAAATCACCGCCTTATGGGCTATATGATCAAGTTCGGATGGATAAGCTTTATCGGCTCCATGGGAATCTTCGGGTTTGCCGTGCTTCTTCAATATAAGAACGAGTGGGCTGTAAAAATCGTAGATTTTTGCACAAAGCCTCTGCCCCACAAATGGAGGGAAAAGATTTTCGGTATGGTGCATTCATTTACCGAGGGACTTAAAATTCTGAAGGACCCGCGCGGATTTGCGGCTTCACTCATTCTGTCCTGTCTTGTATGGGCCTCAATGGTCTCCACCTATTACCCCATTCACCTGGCTTTCGGGATACAATCCGAGCTGCCTGTGATAACGTCGGCCATTGTGCTCAGCCTGACCATAGGGATATTTATATCATTATTCCCTACGCCCGGATTTCTCGGGGCATTTCAGGCAGCCTGCGTTGTGGCCCTTCATGAAATTTTCGGCATTTCAAAAGCCGTTGCCGCAAGCTACGGGATTATTGCCTGGCTTGTAGCGATGGGGTCTGTCATAGTTGTCGGCTTAATATTTGTTGTTAAAGACAATATCTCATTCCGTGAACTTTCAGCAGGCGCAGAACAGAGAGAATAGCCCGGGGAGCATACCCTTCACAGGGTGCAGGGGACAGAAAGAACAGGCCTGGTTTCAGGTGAAATATAAATCCACTTATATTCCGCCCCCTGACAACGATTGCCAAATCAGTTTGCTTTTGTTTCTTTGACAGGCGTCTTGATATCCACCACCTTTCTTTCAGTAGAATCCTTTACAAGCGTAAGCTCCTTCTGAATCCGGCATATCTGTCCTTCGATTTTAGCCCCCCTGGAAACCGAGATATTTTCCCTGTAAAAAAGCTCCCCTTTGCCGCGGGCATTGGGCCCTATTTCTATCTCATTACCTTCCAGTTTGCCGTTAAATTCACCGTTTATATATATCCTGCCCTTTGCCGTTACCTCTCCCCCGTTGAATT
>DRDE01000128.1 GCA_011040095.1 Nitrospirota bacterium | reverse complement strand
ACATTGCAAAGAAACCCGGTTCTTCTCCATGAAGAGATTAGCGATATTTAGCCGCATTGCAGTAAACTTAAGGTCGACTTTAGCTGATTGATGGGGAAATTCAGGAACGATTGAGAAATTCCGGGCCGGAGACAATTTCATTTAAATCTAAATATCTTAAGGAGAACAATGAAATGAATTCACACACGATACCCGAAGAAGCAGTATTTAATTTCTGTGCAACGATCCTTCCTGGTTTCCGTAAGATCATGAAGAACCTTGAAACACTTGACCACGATCTGTCTGCCCATGCTTTTTCCATGCACCTTATGGAACTGGGGAGAGAGCAGATGTCCGAGGTTGCCGACCCGAGTGAGCAGGATGTTGAGTTCATGACCGGATATATTGAGTCATTGGATCATGATAATTCGGAGGAAGCTTTTTTTACCGCATTTGCCGGCGGCTGCATGATGGGGCTGGTAATCATAAATAAAGCGGCCCGGGAGGATTTCGGCAGGGCGCTCCGCCTGATAGAGGGTTTTGCTCACAAGGAATTTACCAGCGGCCCCTTTTGAATCTATGGTTGGTCCGTGGGGTTGCGTCTACCAGGCTGTCCGGAAATACAAATTAGTAAAATATATTTTCAATGAAATCAATTTTAGCGTTTTATAAAGTAAAGCAATATTTTTATGGATGAACTGATGCTACTTACGGATGGAAGTGTGAATACTCAGTCAAATATTGGATATGGGGCTTACCTCGCTGTGCCTGAATGTGGACTTTCGTTGGATTTGTTGAGGGCGCATGTGAAGGTGAGGCGATTTGAGCATACATCTTCAACGAAACTGGAATTGCAGACTTTATTGTGGGCGCTAAGGGATATACAAGCATTGGGGGTTAAGGTGATTGTATATACCGATTCTCAAAACATCATGGGTTTACGGGAAAGACATGAGCGGTTTGAGCAAAATAACTATCGTTCAAAGAAAAACAGGCTCCTCAACAATTATGAGTTGTATCAGGAATTTTATAGAATGACCGATCAGTTGAATTGTAAATTTGTTAAAGTGCGCGGACATCAGGTATCGAATCAAAAAGATGATATAGACAGGCTTTTTACACTTGTGGATAGAGCTTCAAGGAATGCGTTGAGAGAAAAACTATAGAGTCAAACCAGAACACTGTGACAGGTCTGTCCCATTGTTCCGCATTCTGTTTATTTGTGAAGACCCGACCAGGGAAATAAAGCACATTGGACATAAGTCCGGTTTATTAAGACATCAGACCGCTGCGCTTCAGGAATTTTATAAATGGATGGTTTTCCAGCGACTCCGCGTAATCTACTGCCAGGGTCAGCCCGCAGTCCGTACACTTTTCAACGTTCAAAAGTTTAGTCCCGCAGGCCGGGCACTCTCCACTGAAATGACTTAAAGGTTCCTCGTCAGCGCCAGCCATAAAATATTTTTTTAAAAGTTCAATAGCGGAATGAAATGACTCTTCCTGCACATGAAAAGCATACTCGTCGCACCGGCAGGATGAACATGACGATCCTGCGACAGGATGTCTTTCATAGGCTATGTTGTTCTCAACAAATATATTCTCTATGGCAGCGGCTTCTTCTGAGCTGAATTTCGGGATTTCCAGTAAAGGGCCCTGCAGCGCCTCTCCGGAACGGTTTAAACCTTCGACTCTCTCTTCGACTGCGTCCGGGATATCCACACCCCTGCTGTCAAGCACAACCCCGGCTGTTTTAACCGCCGCATCTTCATACTCCTGATTGACATTCCGGGCTATTTCTATCAGGACTTCATCCGCAAGGTCTTCATATATCTTTTGTAATTCCTCTCTTCCCGGCATATCCATAGTTATAAGCTCCTTTCAAGTATTTATGCATCGGCCTTAATTACATTATGATATAATTTTCAATATTCCGGCAGTTCCCAGGGGATCATGAATGCCCCATCTTTCTACTCACTTTCCACAATTAGACCGCAGTCTTCACATCTGTATTTCGTGCTTCCGGTCTCTTCCTCTGCAACTTCTTCAAAATCAAACTGTTTATTGCCATTTATTTCATAACATTCAGGACAATAGCGCCCTTCCAGTTCATCAGCCTTTATCGTCAAATGGCAGCGCCGGCAGCGCAGCATGTTTTTCTTGTCAGGCAATAAGACGAGGGTGCTGTGTTTGCATGAAGACATAATGATATCGCTTTATATGTTATGGATTTTTAAACTTGATAGCCTCCGTAGACTTCTATGTTCTGCTCGTAATAAAAATAAGGTGATATCCGAACCGGGTCTTGACCGGGCCGTGCACTTTTCCAACTTCGTCGCTGAACACAACTTCATCAAACTCCTTCACCATCTGTCCAGGTGAAAATTCACCCAGGTCTCCGCCCTGTTTTCCTGAAGGGCACCGGGAATGCTCCTTTGCCATTTGGGCAAAATCAGATCCCTCTTCAATTTGTTTCTTAATGTTTGAGCATTCTTCCTCGGTCTTTAGCAGGATGTGACTTGCAGCAGCTTTAGCCATTATTCTCTCCTTTTCATAGTGGTTTTATTGAGTAGTATTTAAGCATATTACCTGTTTTATTTCCCTTATCCCGATTTTGCCTTCCACGAGAGCTTCTTTCTTGATCTT
>DRDE01000127.1 GCA_011040095.1 Nitrospirota bacterium | reverse complement strand
GAAAACGCCCTCCTGTCCCTCAAAGAATACGTGGAGGATTGCGCATCAGGTGAAGTGAAAAAAGAATTAACAAAAATATTGAATAAAGAAATCGCTGAAAGCCGGAACGGCCTTGCTGAAAAGTTTAAGCTTATTGAGGCCGGGAAGAGGGATATGCATGTATGAATTTAGAGTCTGTGTATAAACTGCTGTTTTTTGTTTTTGTCATACCCGAAGTCTGTAGTCGGGTATCCGGAACTCACTGAAAAGACTGGATTCCCGCCCAACAGATCGCGGGAATGACGGCTCTATTGTTGAGTTTATACACAGACTCTAATTAAGATCGAGAGTTAAAAATGAAATTAATATTAAATGGCAATGAGACTGAATTCAGTGATGATCTTACGGTTGCGGATCTCCTGAAGAATCTTGAGATCGAGCCTCTGAGGGTTGCGGTTGAGGTTAATCTCAATATTATTAAAAAATGTGATTTTGAAAGGCATGTCCTGAAACACGGGGATGTGATGGAGATAGTTAATTTTGTAGGGGGAGGGTAGGAATTTCATGGATGACAAATTAGTAATCAGAGGCATTGAGTTTAAGTCCCGTCTTTGGGTCGGGACAGGGAAGTATAAAGATTTCAAAGAGACTGCGAGGGCTATTGAGGCATCCGGCGCCGATGTTGTCACTGTTGCGGTAAGAAGGACAAATATATTTGACGGGAAGTCGGAAAACCTGCTGGATTATATTGATCCCAAGAAATACAAAATTCTTCCCAATACAGCGGGCTGCTACACTGTTGAGGATGCCTTAAGGTACTCCAGGCTTGCAAGAGAGGCAGGTGTGTCCGACCTTATCAAGCTTGAAGTCATTGGTGATGAAAAGACTCTTTTCCCGGACAATATCGGTCTTTTAGAGGCAACGGAGATACTGGCAAAGGAAGGATTTATTGTCCTTCCCTATACAACCGATGACCCGGTTATGGCACAGAGGCTTGTGGATGCAGGAGCTGCCGCTGTCATGCCGCTTGCCGCGCCCATAGGCTCGGGGCTGGGAATACGGAATCCGTATAACATAAAAATCATTCTTGAGCAGGCCAAAGTTCCGATTATTGTTGATGCCGGAGTCGGCACTGCCTCTGATGTTGCAATTGCAATGGAATTGGGCTGCGATGCGGTACTGTTAAATACGGCCATAGCAGGGGCCGAAGATCCTGTTGCCATGGCGGAGGCGATGAAACATGCTGTGATGGCAGGCCGGCTGGCTTATAAGGCAGGCAGGATTCCGAGGAAGCTTTATGCAACTGCAAGCAGCCAGATTGAGGGAATGCTGTAGCAGAATTAGGAATTACGAATTGGGAATTGGGAATTGGTTGATTTTGGTTTATATCTTGTAACTGATAGAAAACGGTTGTTGAAAACTCAAAATCCAAAACTCGAAACCCGGAAATTATTATCTGCTGTAAGGCAGGCTTTAAAAGGCGGGGTAAGGGCGATCCAGATTAGAGAAAAAGATCTGGATACAAGGGGGCTTTTGAAATTGGCGTATAAAATGAGAGACCTGACAAACAAATTTAATGCAAGGCTTTTTATAAACGACAGGTTTGATATTGCACTTGCAGTCGGCGCTGATGGTGTCCACCTTGCGCAAAACAGTATCCCGGTTGAAGCTGTCAGGAATGCGGTAAAGAAAAAACTTATGATCGGAGTTTCAACACATTCTTTGAAAGAGGCAAAGGCTGCTGAAAAGGGAGGGGCTGACTTTATTACTCTCGGCCCTGTTTACAGAACACCGTCCAAATTAAAATATGGCGCCCCTGTTGGTCCGGATACTTTAAGTAAAGTAAGCGGTGCAATAAAAATCCCGGTCTTTGCAATCGGTGGAATAAAGAGACACAGGATAGAAAAAGTAAGGAAAGCAGGGGCCTTCGGGGTTGCAATGATATCGGAAATATTTGGAGTTGAGGCTATAAAAGAAAGAGCAAATGAAATAAACCGGAGGTTGAGTTCTTGCGTTTGAATGAAGTATTTTTAAGGAGAATTTATGATCAAAACTCTAAAGCATACAAGGATTGAGCTTGCAGAAAAAGGGATTATTACGGATGAAGCAAGGCAGGTGGCTGCTGATGAAAATATTGACCCCGAGCAGCTTTCAAAGGATATTGCCGAAGGCCTGACTGTTATATCAAGAAATATCAACCACGATATAAAACCATTAGGAATCGGCAGGGGACTGAGGACAAAGATAAATGCCAATATCGGCACGTCAAAAGACCGGGTCTCCTTTGATGAAGAGATGCAAAAGCTCGATGTGCTGATTCAATACGGTGCTGATGCCGTGATGGACCTCTCTACCGGCGGGCCCATAAAAGAGATCAGGAGGCTGCTTCTCGGGAAATCGACTGTCTCGGTCGGCACTGTCCCCATTTACGAGGCTGTGGCAAAGGCTGCTGAAAACAGGGGTTCGATTGCAAAGATGAGTGTTGATGACCTGTTTAATGTAATAGAAGGGCATGCGGAAGAGGGCGTTGATTTTGTTACTGTTCACTGCGGTCTCACAAGAAAAACTATCGAGACGCTCAGAGAGGACGGAAGAATACTTGATATCGTCAGCCGCGGCGGGGCGTTTCTTGTTGAGTGGATGATATACAATGACAGGGAGAACCCGCTTTATGAAGATTATGACAGGCTGCTGGACCTGGCAAAGAAATATGACCTGACATTAAGCCTCGGTGACGGGGCGCGGCCCGGATGTATTGCCGATGCTACGGACAGGACCCAGATAGATGAACTTCTGACGCTTGGAGAATTAAGGGACAGGGCGGTTAAACAAGGAATCCAGGTCATTATTGAAGGACCCGGACATGTGCCGCTTAACCAGGTTGAATTGAACATAAAAATGCAAAAAGAGATTTGCAAGGGAGCGCCGTTTTATGTGCTTGGCCCCCTTGTAACGGATATTGCAATGGGTTATGACCATATATCGGCTGCGATCGGCGGTGCGGTTGCCGGCGCAGCAGGCGCTGACTTCCTCTGCTATGTTACTCCTTCAGAACATATAAGGCTTCCGAATATAGAAGATGTTAAGGAAGGAGTTATTGCGTCAAAGATTGCGGCACATGCAGCGGATATTGCAAAAGGCGTCAAAGGCGCTGTTGATATTGACAATGAAATGGCGAGAAGAAGAAAGGCGCTTGACTGGAACGGCCAGATAGCGCTTTCATTAAATCCTGAAAGAGTAAAAAGCCGGCGCTCGGAAGTACCTCCAACCGAATCAGAGGTCTGCAGCATGTGCGGAGAGTTTTGTGCAATCAGGACAGTTGAAGAGGCGTTGAAGAAAAGGTAACCGTTTACGGTTGCCTTTTAAAGGTTGAAGGAAATATATGAAAAAATACGGCGATATGAAGCAAATTAAATGAGGATGCTGACATGTTTAGGGGACATGGCTGAACTTAAAAGGCAGGCTTTTAATATCAGTATCAGCATCCTCAGTACGGAGTATAACAGAATCTTCTTTTTAATATCAATATAGAAACTGCGAGCCAGCAATTCACTGTGAATTTATAACGCATGGAAGCCGTGTATAGACCGTTTTATCACGTAATCGGCGGATTAAAAAGAATGGTTACTGTCAACAGTCAAGTTTGACTGTATTACCATGAGGAGATATTATGAAAAAAAAGCTGTTATATGCTGTTATAGCGTTGCTCCTTAGTAGCGCTGTGAATTTTGCTTGTTCCAATAATAAAGAAGCGGAATCAGAAAAAGGAACAGCACAAGAAGTTACTGAGAAGGCCGCAAAAGAAATGGTAGACAGGATTCGTGGTCCCATTGAAAAAGCTCGCGCTGCCAAAGAACTGCAAGAACAAAAATACAGAGATATAGAGGAAGCCTTAAAAGAGACCGGAAAGGAATAAGGTTGGTCTGAACCCTGCAGGGAAAGTGATGTAATTAGCGCCTGTGTATAAACTCAACAATTGATGTCAGGGTTCCTCGTGGTTAATTTTTTGATAAATTCCACCTCTTGCCTTGTTGCAACCCTCTCTTGATATTTAACATCCAAATCCATAATCTATACAGTAGCATATGTTGGAATGTAAGAACTTTTCTTGATTACTTAATTCTTAAAAAGGGGCTGAAATATTACTAAAAAACTTTTAAAAGAAAAAATGATAGATCCGCAGTGGAGACTGGGCGCTGTTATTATCCTGACTTTTCTGCTTATGATTGTCTGGAGCCAGATGCAGGGTTCCGGGGGGCCGATACGCTATAACATAGGCTACAGCCAGTTTCTTGATCAATTAGATACAAATAATATCGACTCTGTTTTAATACGAAACCTGGAGGTCAGGGGCGAACTCAAAAAAGAGGCGGATGTTTATCTTCCGGTTAGAAAAAAGGCTGTCCCTGTAAAAATTTTTCAGACTTTCCTGCCATCCTTCCAGGGAGAAGACCTGATTTCAAAATTAAACGAAAAAAATGTATTGATTAATGTCGAGCCAACAGAAAAATTGTCGCCCTTCTGGCAGTTTATAGTCGGGCTTCTCCCTTGGGTTTTAATTATCGGTTTCTGGATATTAATGATGAGGGGCGCTCAACGGGTTCAGGGAGGTCCCGGCGGTCTCTTTTCTTTTGGCGCAAGCAAGGCCAAACTCCATGATGTTCAAAAGACTGCAATAACTTTCAAAGATGTGGCGGGAATAGAAAACACGAAAAAAGACCTGAAGGAGACTATAGAATTCCTGAAAGAACCCGCCAAATTCAGGAAACTCGGGGCAAAAGTCCCCAGGGGCAT
>DRDE01000126.1 GCA_011040095.1 Nitrospirota bacterium | reverse complement strand
GGGCAGGCAGGTTCCTGGACGATTGGTGCACACGCACCATGCGGTCCCGGCTGAAGCCCATGAAGAAAGTCGCCAAAATGCTCCGTAATCACAGGGAACTCCTGTTGAACTGGTTTCGGGCAAATGGAGAAATTGCCCTTGGTAGCGTTGAAGGATTCAACAATAAGGCCAAGGTGGTCACCAAACGTGCCTATGGTTTCCGGAGCTATAATCTTCTGGAACTGGCACTCTATCATTCACTCGGTGACCTCCCTACTCCCAATTTTACCCACAAATTCTGCTGAAGAGCCGATTTTTATACATGTCATCTTCCTTTATTGCTAACTAAAATGTTGCCTGAATTACAGGCTTCTTTCTAATGCAATAATTTTAGAAAGAAGCTGTTGAGCGAAACCGCTGTGTCACCTACTATGGAATTTCAATAAGCGGCTCTTAAGAGCCTGGAGATAGGCAATCTCAATTCAACAGAAAGATGACAAGAAATTCTAATAATAATGTGACAACAGATATCTCCTGGATATTTTTAGGCTGTGTTGTTCTGTTTCCTGCAAGGAGCCCCCTCCTATTAAAAAGGATAACAACTTTAGGCCTTAATTACTTGACCTATTTTGCTTTTCTTTTGACATATTCTGTTAAAATGATAGAAATGCAATTGGGCGCAGATTTACACTGTCAGATAGTAAACACCTGAAGGGGTTAACGCAAGAACTACATGGATCCGGGTGTTATTCCTTCAAGGACTTTCTGAAGACCGAGGGAGGGCTTTTTGTGATCTTTTTAAACGTTCTTGTGAAGTGAAACTGGTTTGAGAAGCCACAGACAAAGGCAATATCACTCATGGAGAGGTCATCCTCTTTAAGCATCTCTATTGCCTTGGAGATGCGGAGATTATTCACATACATTGTAAATGTTACGCCCATTCTTTCTTTGAATTTCCTCGCAAAACAGGATATGCTCATACCTGCCTCACTGGCAACTTGAGGAAGCTCCATCTTTGAGCTGTAGTATTTATTGATATACCCTATTGCCCTGTATAAACCTTTCATGTGTTGGTATTCTTTCTTATCTTTACCATATTTCAGGCCTAATACAGTTTCAATGCGTCTGCTTAACTCATCCACTACAAAAGGCTTCCTGAAATAATCCCATGCACCGTATCTGAATACATTGACTGCAAGTTCTTCAGAGCCGCAATCAGTCATTATGATTACAGGAATAGAGGGTTTAATTGACTTGAAAAACTTAAGAAGCGCCTGGCAGGGTGCATTGGTAGAATGCTCAAGGAGTACAAGGTCAACATTGTTGTGGAAGAAAAACTCGCTTGCTTTGAGTTGGTCGGAATTAATGATTATCTTATGCCCCTTGAGCGAAGCAGATAGGCTCTTATGGTATTTATTACCATCTGAGTCTATCAGTAAAATCTTATATTTTTCTCCTCTTAAGATCACGAGCCCCCTCGCAAAGATAAAGATTACCATAAATCACAGTGTTTGTTAGGTTAAAATTCTATAATAATTTACCCCTGAGATCGCTCCGGGTAAATAGCTCCCCGGTGGAATATCTACCTATTGCACGGGGCAAGCAGAGGTTAACCCTAAAAAGGAATAGTTAAAAACATTCCATTGGGCAAGCAGGGCAGGCAGAGGACGCAAAGAAAAGCATAAAATTAAATGAGGGTGTTTAATAAAGACAGTCTCGTAAAAAATCAGAAATACCCTATTCTGTCATTCTGAACTTGATTCAGAATCTATATAAATCAAAAACTTATGAGACCCTGAAACAAGTTCAGGGTGACAATTAGGGACTTTTTACGAGTGCATCAATAAAGTTATTTGATTTGTTTCCTTTTTGCAGGGTAGGGTGAGTTGTTACAATTTTTCTTTATGGCAGGGAGGCGAGAAGTCCAAGCCCCTCTGTCTCCTCAAAGCCCATCATGATATTCATGTTCTGTACAGCCTGTCCTGAAGCACCCTTCATCAGGTTGTCTATTACAGTAACAACAACAAGTGTGCCGGTCCTCTGGTTCACCTTTGGACCGATGTCACAGAAGTTCGTGCCCCGGACATTTCTGATGTCAGGGAGTTGTCCTTCATCATAAACCCTTATGAAGGGCTCATTTCTGTATGTCTTCTTATAATGCTCGAGGATATCTTCTGTTTCAGATTTTTTGGTTAACGGGCAATAGATGGTGGTCAGCAGCCCCCTGTTTACAGGCAGGAGATGGGGTGTGAAGTTTACTGTTATTCCTTTGCCTGTTATAGCAGAGAGTTCCTGCTCAATCTCGGGTGTGTGTCTGTGGGTGGCAACTCCGTATGCCCTGAATGACTCGTTTACCTCACAGAAGGAGTACATGGGATCGGAGATGATAGATGATAAGTAATCGCTTTTCAAGCGGTGGGCCGGGAAGGAAAAAATCAACCTTTCCCCCCTCTGCGCCGCTCAAAAAGCGCGCCCAAAATTCCGTTTTCAGGTTGCCGGACAAGGAAAGTAAGCCCATTTCCATGTGTCCCGGCTGCCATACCATTCGAAAATTTGAGCAGCCGTTCAATATCCCTGAAAAACCCTTCAAAATCTCTTACTGTTTTTCCGGAAATGTGTCAACCTTTTGTTCAATTCACCGGTGTCAGCCAATACAGGCACAGCGTAAATTTTTTTAATGGTCGGCTGCAATGAGGCCACACAGCTCCTGTCCGGCAACCGATGCTTCACTGAATTGTTACAAAAGGCTCCTCATAAACGGGCCAGCCGTCATCGAATGGTTCGTATTCACGTTCTTTAATTTCCGCAATTGTTTCTGCAGGCAGACTCGCCTTGTTTGGAGGGCCTCGCTTCGTCTCCCGCCAGAGG
>DRDE01000125.1 GCA_011040095.1 Nitrospirota bacterium | reverse complement strand
CGATAATCAGGGAAAGTTTCATCATCCATGCCAATAATAAAAACAATATCAAATTCCTGACCTTTCATCGTGTGTACCGTACTTAATGTAATGCCGGAATGTTGTGTTAATGGATGGGTTTGCCCCAAAGCCATGGCGTTTTTAAATTGATGCAATGACTTGTTATCTGTATTTTTAGCGTAATTACGCCAATGTTTGAGTAATTCTTTAATATCATTGAAAATCATATTCTTTTCGTTTTCATCTTCAACTTTCAGATTATCCTTGAAACCTTCCAACATCATTATAATGTTACTTCCGTCATCATTTAATTCTGTAACCAGTGTGATGAGATTTTGATTCAACTCATCCACGACTAAGGGGATAAAAGCTTCTATGTTCATACCTTTGTCAGTATCTATTTTCAGACGGCTTATCAATCTTTGCTTATGTAAGCTATCTTGAGGATTCAACCGCACTCTTAATGCAAGGTCAAATATTTTCATCAAATCAGATTCAAACTGAATCGCTCCCGGTGTCATCTTGTAATAAAATGGTAGATTAGCCTCTTCTAATTGAGTCTCTATAGGGTTAAAGATATATTTATTCCTTGCAAGCACCGCAATCTTTTCACAGATAATTTCACCTTCAATATCATCATGCGTCTTTAAGGCAATTAATTCCTTTATTTTATTAACAACCCAATTAGCTTCAGCTTTTTCATCTTCCAAGCTTTTTATCTCAAAAATTCCTTCTTTAACAGTTTCTGCAATATATTCCGCTTCAGGGATAATTTTTATTGCAGCATTCAAAACTTTTTTGGATGAACGGTAATTTTCATTCAGTTCTACAACAATAGGCTTAAAGTCACTAACAAACTGTTTATCCATAAAGTCCGGGGAGGAGCCATTAAAATGGTAAATGGATTGATTAGGATCACCTACCATCATAAGATTGGTAAATTCACCATTAGTCAAAGCAATTAAAAGTTGATATTGGGCGTTATTCAAGTCCTGTGCTTCATCTATGCAGATAGCAAAGAAACTCCGGCGATACAAAGCGGCTATTTTGGGATAATTCACCAGTAAACTATAAGCAAGGAACAGTAAGTCATCAAAATCTATTGCATTTTGGGTATGCAAAATATCCTGATAGTTTTGATAAAGCAAAGCTAAATTTTCATCATCCGTGTGCTGCTTAACTTCACCCTCATCAATAAACTTCCGTTTCATCTCTGAAATAAAATTCAAACCACGATAGCAGAATTTTTTTTGCTCTTTTTCATCTTGTGTTTTGTATTTGCCAGCATAGGATGGGGTCTGTTTAATCGCTTGCCCAACCAATTCCAGCCTGTCTGTTTCATCTTCAAAAATATGAGGCATTTTCGCCAGACCAATCAAGTTGCCGTGATTTTCCAGCATGGTCTGGCAAAAACCATGAAAAGTCCCAACAAAAACACGCTTCTCTATTTCAGGTATATCACTTAATCGTTCCTCGATCTCCTTTCCTGCCTTGTTGGTAAAGGTCAGGGCAAGGACTTTTTTGTTGGTTTTACCCAGCAAATACCGTACTCTTTTAGTTAAAACCCGTGTTTTACCACTCCCTGCACTGGCCTTTACATAGATTGGGCCATTTTCAGCATAGACAATTTTTTTCTGCTTTTCGGACAATTCAATTGTGGTTGTCATGCTTCTGCCTCCTCCATTTTCAAAATAGCTGATATCTTGCCAAACAGTGCAATTACCTTTGGAGGTAAATCTTTTTCACTTTCATCGATTGCTTGAGCTATTACTGGTCCAAATTGAGCTTTTTGGGATGTCATGCAGTCGTATAAAGCCCGCCGATAGCCATCATCGCTACTATAATCTCTTAAAACGTCTTCATAAATGCTTTGTTTACAAATATCACAAGTGGCAGTTGTTTTAATTCGCCTCCTTGTTGTGCCATCTTTCTTCTTAATCTCTTCTTCCAAATAGGTGTCAGAATGTAATTTTGAAAATGCTATTTTAATTTCTTCTTCATAGCCACTTGCTAATAAATACATTTCAAAATCATATTCATTATCTAAAACAACAACATTATTCTCTGAATCTAAATCAATTTCATTTTTGTTTAATATTTCTTTCAAATCTTTTATCAGTTTTTTCTTAACTTTACTTTCACCATCACTGAAAATAAGCCATGGAATATTCAACGCCTCAGCAAAGCGTAAAAATGGCAGGTAACCTCCATGCACCCACACCGACAAAATCCAATCCCATTTCAACAGGTGTTTTATTAAAGTGTTTTTGTGCAAAAATGGGTAGCGCCTGCTCTTCGGTTTCTCCTTCAAAAAATACAATTAGCTTGGAGAAGAAAATCTCGCCCCTGGTATTAATGACCTGCCGATTTATTTTTCTGATTTCTTCCCCTGTCAAACTACCTGTCTCTATCTTGCCACAAGTCACGGTTTCATCTTTATAAAAATTGCGTATCTGGCCTAAATTGGCCGTTGCGGCGATATAAGGTGAATGGGTGGCAATGATTTTTTGACCTGATATGGCATCTATCTGCCCAAAAAGCTTCTTCTGGGCATTGGGGTGCAAATGGGCTTCCGGCTCTTCTATGGCAAGGACAGGAAAAAACACAGACTTCTCTTTTTCAGCATTTTTCGAGAGCAAAGCAATAAACGACTTCAACGTCAACAGAGAAGACCAGCTTCTTGTTCCCATGCCATGATATTCCATGGAAAAACTGTCATGGCTGTCGGTATAATAAATCGTTAAACCTTTATTCAAATCACGAATCTTTTTAGTAAAAGGCGTGATTTCTATCCCCTCACTGTTGGTATCCATTGCGGTATCCAACTCTTTTAAAGTTGTTTTGATATTGGACAAAATATCGCTGCTACTGACCGCCTTTTCGTTCAATGATTTGATCTGATCTTCGATATCCTTGATATCCTTTGGGGAGTATTCAATTTTGGACAACATCTTGCCAAGATAAGAGCTTCTTAATTTTGTATCCTCCAGAATGTCCCGTTGGGCGTCCATATAAAAGAACGGAACTTCATCGAAATGAAAACTCGTCTTTTTGCTGTTATCAACATCAAACCAATCAGTCTTTTTCTTTGTTTTATCATCTATATGTTTGAATTCAGGCCAGTTTTGCAGAATAAATTGTTGAGTCTTATAGCTATTTTTTATCATATCGAAAGTAATTATTGTTCTTAGCGGAACAAAGGCTTTACCATCAATATCATTTCGGATTCTATCGGTGGTGAATAGAATTTCCCAGTTTTCCGAAAAGTGCTCACACCTGATGCCACTATCATCAATAGGCACAATTAAAAGGTCTATGATTATTTTTTCAGAAACCACATTTCCTTGAATTAAGAAGTCATCCTGTGAGATAAATTGGCGATTACCCAAAGCCAATTGCAATGCCTTGAGAAAAGATGTTTTTCCGTTATTATTCATGCCTGTCAAAATCGTGGTTTGCTCAAGCTTTACTTCAATATTCTTTAAACCTCGAAAACCTGCAATGCGTACGGTTTGTATTAAAATACTCATTCC
Source organism: Nitrospirota bacterium (assembly GCA_011040095.1). Classification (GTDB taxonomy): domain Bacteria; phylum Nitrospirota; class Thermodesulfovibrionia; order UBA6902; family UBA6902; genus BMS3ABIN06. Next base: position 24,014 of record DRDE01000125.1, on the reverse strand, counting down.
ACTATCTCCTTGTCATATTGCGCCATAGCTCGCAGTTCACATGTAATAAAACTGTTGTTGAAAAAAATTTCAAATGCTTCAATAACCGTTGATTTGCCTGCTTCATTTTTACCAATAAATGCAGTTAAGTCAGAAACAGGAATATGGGTTTCTGATTTATATCCTATAAAGTGCCTGCGTTTTACTGTTTCTAATTTCATTCTCTATTTTTTGTTGTAGTCAGTATCTTCATCTATATCTTCATCTTCAATAATTATATTGGTGTCAGCAAGTTCGGGTAGAATTTTTTTAGTTTCTTCATCACTCAACGTTTCTACACTTTTCAACCTTCTTTGAATCGCTCTTGTTCTTTTCCCCATTACATCATCAAGTTGATTTAAACCGGTTTGGATATTCTTTTGAGCTTTCCCCATCATCCCTTCAAAGTTTTCAAACTCTTTCTTTACGGCGCCTAAAACTTGCCACACTTCGCTGCTTCTTTTCTCAATTGCTAATGTTTTGAATCCCATTTGAAGACTATTAAGGATTGCTGCTAAAGTTGTTGGCCCAGTCACAATGATTTTATAATCACGTTGAAGGTTTTCTAACAAAGAGGCATTTCTTATAACTTCTGCATATATTCCTTCGAATGGTAAAAACATTATTCCAAAGTCGGTGGTATTAGGTGGGTCAAGATACTTATCACTAATATCTTTTGCCATTTTTTTTATTGTAGATTCCATGCTTTTTTTTGCAATATTGACTTTATCCTGATTGCCTACATCATAGGCCTCTATTAATTTCTCATAAATATCTTTAGGAAACTTTGCATCAATTGGTAACCAAACAGTTGAACATAGATCATCTCTGCCGGGCAATTTAATCGCAAATTCTACTGATTCAGAACTGCTTTTCTTGGTCATAACATTTGCTTCATACTGGTCTGGCGCCAGTATTTGTTCAAGTAACATTTCCAATTGAATTTCACTTATTCCCCCACGCATTTTTACGTTGCTAAGAACTTTTTTAAGCCCCCCGACATCTGTAGCAAGGTTTTTCATCTCTCCAAGTCCTTCTTGAACAGCTTGAAGCTGCTTACCAACTGTTTCAAATGACTGACTTAGCCTTTCATTTAAGGTCTTCTGAAGTTTTTCATCAACAGTTTTTCGCATTTCGTCAAGTTGCTTTGTATTATCTTCGCGTATCGCTTTCAGTTGTTTTTCAACAGAATCTTTAACCTCTTTTACATTGTCCGTTGTCAGTTTATTAATTTCCGATTGTTGTTTTGAGAAGTCTCCAAATTTTTGTCTTAATAGTTCATTAAATTCCGTAGTGTTTTCAGTGAACTTGGTTTCAAAGGATTTTAGAGCATTGCCCAGTTCTTCTCTGTTAGCTTTATTACCTTCGGTAATTTGTTTATTGAACTCACTTTGTTGATTATTCATAGTTGTGAATTTCTCTTTGAGTAGTTCATTGAGTTCTTGTACATTTTTAGAGAATTGTCCACTAAAGGTGTTCAGAGACTTTGTCAACTCGTCTCTATTAGTCTTAGAAATTTCATTTGTTTCTACGCGGTTTCGTTGAAACTCGTCTTTAATTGATTTTTCAGTTCGTTCTAAGGTGGAATCAAACTTTAGCATTAAGGCTTCAATTGCTTTTAATTGAGATTCGATCTCAATCTTTGGTTTTTTTAATAATCCAATTGCAATGTTTGCTATTGCAAGGATTAGCAGAATAATCAATAAAGTTTCAATCATGATATTATCCTATCTTAATATTGGTTATAACATTTGTGAATGTTCAATTGTTTATCCACTATCATTAAATATATAATTTATTCTTGCGGCACTGAAAAAGCATTGTATTCTTTTTTCGTCATTTCAAATTCAGTGTCAATGATTTTTACTTCTTCGTGAGTAAGGTTGTAGAGTTTGTAGACCATTATGTCTATTTTATTTTCAAGTTCAGAGGTGTCGGCGTTCGCATCAAGACGCTTCCGCCAGATTATCTTCTTCACGTTTGACACAAGTACAGCACCTTCATTGTGCGAGGGACGAGGAATAGGAAGCTGTCTGAGTTCAGCCAGAGTGGTCTGTCGGAAATCGTCCTTCGTGGCTATGGCTGATGTGTTGACGTATAGGTAGGAGATCAGGCGGCTATTCAAAATCCCGAGTAAGTACTCGGGCTCATAATGTTTGTCGGTTATCAGAAACGGGTTAAGATCCTTCTTGAAGACCAAGCGCTCATCGCAGAAAGCGGCCATCAGTCGATCCTGCCTGTTAATGACACGCCGCACGACAAGGCGAGGAACGGCCTCGTAGTAATGGGTAAGTGACTGCTTGTCTGACATGTCGGTATTGTAGGTTTCCTCAATCTGCATCATGTAACGATAGACTTGGCCGCGGCATAGAAAAGACATCACATCCGGACCTGCAGAGCACTGAATGAGAGGGAAACGACTTCCAGCAAGACCCTGGGTGGAGTCCGTAATCTCTCCTAAAGTTATGAACGTACCAGATGCCGTTGCCTTCTTAATTAAAGATACTGCGAAGGGATTGAGCACGACCTTGTAGTTGGGAGGCTCAACAAGAGAGACAGGCACACGCTCTAACGGAAGTGCGCTCATGTCTATAGAGGTGGATTTCTTGGGGAATCGGTAAATACTGTAGTCTGTGGTTGGCTCCTTCGAAATCAGATAGACTCCTGTATCGACGTATGCCGCTTTGAATATGTCAAAAGGCAAGTTTATGAGTATTCGCAAACCGTGCTTCTTGAAGAGATGCTCACGGAGGGTGCAATAGTTCTGCCCTGTCTGCCACGTCACGGACGATATGTACACAAGCACCCCATCTGGCGCTAATGCCTCAAGCATGGACAGAATGAACACAACAGCCGAATCGTACTTGCGCGTCAATTGAGGGAAGTGCGCGGCGTAGTAGTCCTTCTCATCCTGCTGCATACTCTCGATGGGGATATAAGGCGGATTACCAATCACGACATCAAATCCTTCCTTTATCCCAAACATCCACTCCGGATCAAAAAAATCAGCCGAAGCATTCTGGTCATAAGGGTCCCAATGCGCCAGCTTGTGAGTTGTCTCGGCACTGAAACCATCGTTTTTGAAAAGCTCTGCCAACTCAGCCCTGAGTCTGGCGTCTTCAAGACGATACTTGTCCTTGGTCCTGGGCGTCTTTGCAGAAAAGTGTTTCTCCCTTACCTGCTTAAGCTCTTTTTCTTTAATATCAATTTCAGGATTTCTCAGTAATAATTGTTCCGGTTTCTCAATTCCGATCAATGTATTTGCAGCCACGAATTTTGTCTCAAGGTTTGGCAGGGGCCGTATGCCCAGATTTTTTCTTTCAGTATCGATTCCCTGATTAACTATCAGGGAAATGAAAAACCTGAGTTTGGCTATCTGTACGGCGATAGGTTGTATATCAATGCCATAAATACAGTTTTCAATCAGGTATAATTTCCTTCCATAATCAAGTTCATTATGATCAAATGCATCTTCAATATTCTGTTTGGCAGCCTCCAAATCTTTGACAATCTGTTCTCTCGCAGTTGAATCATCTATTTTTTCAGCGCTCCTGATTAATTCTTCAACCTTATCAATTTGCCGTTGTTTCCATTTCTCATTATCAGTATCCAGTTTGTGCAATACATGCACCATCTTATGTAATATTCCCATGGGAAATGCGCCGGAGCCGCAGGCAGGGTCGAGAATCTTGGCGTTGTCTATAGCGTTAATGAGAAAGTTTACTTCAGTTTCTGAAAACCCATGAGGTTCTTCAGTGTATGCAAGTAATCGGCGCAGTCGGGATTCATAAGACTCTTCAAATCCCCCCTTGCCCCCCTTTTCTAAAGGGGGGGAGGAAGAATTGTGGCCTGTTAGTTTTGATGAGAGGTATGCTATCAGTGATTCATCGACCATGTAGTTGACTATCTCCCTTGGCGTATAGAACGAACCTGTCTGTTTGCGGGCAGTAGTCTGTGTTTCAGGATTATATGACGCAAGCAGGTTTTCAAATACTTTTCCCAGCAGTTCGGGGTCTAACGCAATTTCTTCTTCAACAGGCGTATTTTCCGCAATCGTAAATTTATAACTGTTCAGGATATTAATGATGCCTCTGACTTTATATGACTTGCCCTTTGTGCCGTAAATTTCATTCAGGTCAATGGCCTGCTCAGGAGAAAAGAAAAGTTCATCAGGCGCTATCAACCTGTCTGCTTTTGGGGGACTGTTTGAAAAGCAGTCAATCCTTATTTCATCATCCTGCCCGACATTTTTGTCCAGACACTCAAATAAACCGCCATTGAGAAATGGAATGTTTTCAAATAATGCCAGCGCCTTCTTCCTGTCTGTAAAAAACCGTTCATAACGGTAGAAATAATGTATCCCGTACTGGCGGTTTACAAATTTACGGCTACCCGGTATATCCTTGTTCATATCAGTGTTGAGGGTAGCAAAGAAGAGATTTTGCAGAATTGCTTTATAATAAGTACTGCCGGTTTTGTCAGAGTAATTAAGGATGTCTTTCAAATAATCCGGATCAAACAGCTTATCATGCACTAAACCTTTTTCTTTAACAAACCATACAAAAATCAACCGGGTAATCAGCCTGATAACATTTGTCGCATTCCTGACACCCTCGTCTTTCTCAACATCATCAGGAAAAGTAACAGTTTTAATTGCCCAGAAATACCAGTTGGCAAGCTCCTGATAGAACTTTTTATTCAGCAGTTGAACATCAAATACTTCCTGCCATTGCTTATAAAGAGCATTGAAGTCCGTTACGTTTGGTTTAACTTTTAAATCATACAGAATCTTTAAATGCCCGGTATGTGGTAAATCAGTATTGATGTCTTTGAGAAGCGAAATCTTTCCTATTTTTTCGCCCTCTCTCCATTCCTGTTTGTATTTAGTCCGCTCAGAAGTTGCAAAGGAAAGCAGATTGCCGTATTTCAGAAGCAGAACAACAGGTATGTTTTTACTCGCCCGGTTAAATGCCCTTGTCAACTCGGCTATCCCGGCTCTTGCAGGAGAATAAGAATCATCCAGTTTTACAGCAAAGACCATCAAGCCGTTATAATCTGCATTTATCTTTTCATCAGCTTCTTTGAGAGAGATTTTGTCTTTACTCAAGAGAGAAGCATTACTATCAAAAAGCGAATCATCCACAAGGCCAAGAAAATATGTTTCTGTAATTGCCCTGAAAATATCTTTGTCTTTATATTGGTCTTTTAATAAATCTCTTGCCCCTAATGATGCGGCAGTATTGCTGTTTAAACAGATACCTAACTGGTTAAAAAACTCAGTGCCTGCTTCAAAGAGGTTGTTTTTGAAGACAGTCAGATTCATTTTTCACCTTTTACATTTAATAGGAGAAGGTAGTGGATCCATGTCAATTCTCGACGCAGTGCGTCGAATATTGAAAAAGATCGGCCACTCAGTGCGTGACCAATCGGGATAGAAAGCTTGATAATTTCTTTTTTCATATTAAGATCACTCAGACACCACAAACCATGTGATTAAATCGAAATTGTCCGGTTGGAATTTATCTTCCAGCCTCTTTTCTTCCGAAGACTTTTTCCTGGGAACACCATCTGTAAAAATACCCTGAATTTCATCAATGGCCTTTTTGGGCACCTGCCCCTCGATCCATGCCTTAACCTTATCGCTTAACGATTGCAGGGCTTCCTTATCCCCATTTTCAACATCATCAGGAACAAACCTGATCTTGTTTTTATGCTTTCTTAATATGCCGAGTATTTCCTGATTGTTATTGTAAGTAGAAAACCCTTTGTTGTTAGAGTAGAGCAGATGATATTCATTATATGTATGTGTGTCGGAGTCATCGGGCTTTTTGGGATAACCTAATAATGCAATTATGCCTTCCGGCAATTCAATGTATTTTCGATCAGGCTCTGCCTTGAAGCCCGTAAATATGCCGTTAGGCATTCTTTCAAAGATTTCTTTATTCTTCTGGAAAATATCGAATAGTTCCTGCCTGAACTGCTCAAGGGATAAGTTGTCCAGTCCAAGACTTTCATCGCTGGTCTCAACATCTTCCCATGTAAACTGCATTTGATTGAGCATTTTTTCCGTCTGTCTCGTGACTATGGGATTGTTTTCAACAATCTTTTCAATCTCAGGTGTCATCTTCTCATCAATCTCAGCGCCAACCACAGACATGGCGGCCATTCTGTTTTCAACTCTTGCTTTGAGCCTGAGGTAGTCTTCATAATTTTTCCCAGGCCAAAAATTTATACCTTTAATGGTTTGATTGGGAGAGCCGAGACGGTCTATACGGCCCATTCGCTGAATGATTCTGACAGGGTTCCAGTGAATATCGTAATTAATAACACAATCACTGTCCTGCAGGTTTTGACCTTCACTTAAACAGTCCGTAGCTATCAAAATATCTAATGGCTCTTTTAATTTTTTTAACGTATCAGGATCATGCTTTCTTATGATATTTTTCCAATCTTCAAAACTCTCAGGTTCCGGAATGCCCTTCTCCTCATATAGAGAACTCCAGTCTTTTTCTTTGTACAGTTTTGTGTAAGGAGCAAACCGTTCCAGTATTTCTTCAAACTTTTTACCTTTGTATCCATAGTCAGTTTCAGACTGAGAACCTGAAACGCAAGCAATATTGTAAAACCCTTTATTAATTAACTGGTTATATAAATACTTAGCGGTATCTGCAAAGACAGTAAAAATAATCACTTTTTGATTGGTGCGTTCCTTTCTTTTCTTCTCGATATGTTCAATAAGTCTTTCTAATTTGATATCCTTTACCTTCTTCTCTTTCAGGCTTTTTTCAAACAGCTCAAGATTTGATTTGAGTTTTTCCAACCTGGTAATATCATTTTCCAGATGCCTCTTAAACATATCAATGTGCCTGATATCTGAAAGTTTGACAGGGTTCTTTTTCCCAAGAGTAAATTCTTCGAGCTGTTCTGTTTCATCGCCTGCACCGGTAAACTCAACAGATGTTTCCTCAAGGTCGTCTTCAAAATCATTCTGCTCTGATATCTCATCTTCAAGAACTGTATCTTCTTTTGCATTAATGAAATTATCAACCTTCTGCAAAGCGTTAGTGTGATGGTCATAAATATTGTTTACTGTATTTTTGAATGAATACCAGCTTGATTCAAGACGCTTCATCAAGAGAATGTACATCATCTTTACCAGAAAACCCTCACGCCGGACCTCATCTTTCAACACGCTCTCAGGTTTCATTTCCTCTGTATATAGATGGGGCATATATGCAATGAGGTTAATCGACTCAATTGCGCTTAACAATTCCTCAAAGGTCTTTAAGTCACCAATATTTTCAGGATTAATATATTCATTCTCGGGATATTCCTTTTCAGGAAATGACATGCCGCCAAACTCACTCTCTATCAACTTCCTTGTTCTTGCAACAATCAATGCATCAGTAAGAGAAAAGAACTTTTGCGGCAGCGTCTGAATAAAGTCACTGATTTTTCTGTTCTCTTTTTCCTGCCATGATTTAAAATCTTTTTGAGCTGTCCGGAATATACTTTCTAAACTGCCTACTTCGAGGGCTGTCTCTTTAAAACCATTGTCATGCCCTTTAACGATCAATTTAAACTGATTTCTTACATCAATCAGTTTATTGTTTATTGGTGTAGCAGATAGTTGTAATACCTTTACTTCTTTATTCTTCCTTAAGATGTTTTCAACCAGAAATTTGTATCGTGAAGATTTATCATTTCGAAGATTGTGACTCTCATCAATTACTACCAGAAGTTTGGGGTTGCCTTGAAAAAATGTATTTATCTTGTAACCATCCTGATATGACTCTAATCTGTCATCCTGCAAATCAGTATGATAACGGATCGTATACTTCAATCTGTCTCTCTCAAATTTTGACCGGTGGCCTTCAAGATATTGTCTCCAATTAGCATCCAGTTTCTTCGGGCAGAACAGGATTATCCTGTACCCTTTCATTTCAAAATACTTCATAACGGCCAGGGCAGTCCATGTTTTACCTAATCCCACGGCGTCAGCCAAAATAGCACCGTCATTTCTTTGAAGCATTTTAATAAGGCTGATTACCCCTGTCTTCTGGAAGGAATAGAGGATTTTATATATAACTGTATCCTCTAAATGACTTATCTCTTTCTTGAATTCAGGATCAAGTGACAGAGATAATAAGTCCTCTTTAAAGAGTTCATACAGTACCTTATAATAAAGTTGAAAAGGAGTGTATTTGCTATACAGATATTGAATGAGAGTGATGATATGCTCTTTAACACTGACTTTAGACTTGTCAGGCAGTTCAATATTTCCTAACGCATCTTTACTTTTCCACAGATCACTGAACCATTTAGTCAACTCCTTGAAATCGTTGTCATTACCGGTGCTTGCTGAATTTAATTCAATATTGCCGGATTCCCGTATACCCATTCCTGCATCGGTTAAATTTGAACTTCCTATAACGTGGAAATTTTTACGGGTGTCAGGATCATGGTACATATAGGTCTTGGCATGGCAAAAACTTCGTTGAATGGTTTTGACCCGGACTTTTTCCTGCCGGAGAAAATCAACCGCCTTTTTTGCCGACTGATTGAGATTTAATGCCTGGGGAATGCCCAGAGTGTCGCTTAGAAGATTTATGATCTTATCCTGTTGAGCGCCCTCTTTGAGTAAATTGCCGAGAACCATGCGAAATCTTTCAGGACCATTCATCTCATCCATGACCGGTTACATACGAAACCGGGATGTGCAGACATCACCGGCAGTGAGCGTCTGTTCAGGAGCAAAGCGGATTACTTATTCAAAGCCTTCTTGATTCCTCTAGCAGCCTGCCGTATCCTGTGTTCATTCTCCACAAGTGCAAAGCGTACAAATCCCTCACCATACTGGCCGAACCCGATTCCCGGAGAAACGGCTACGCCTGCGGTTTTCAGGAGAAACTTTGTGAATTCCAGGGAACCCATTTTATCAAAAGGCTCGGGAATCGCCGCCCAGACAAACATCGTTGCCTTCGGGGGTTCTATTTCCCAGCCTGCATTCTTAAGCCCCTGTATCAGGACATTTCTTCTGCTCTCATAAGTCTTCACTATTTTTTCAACACAATCCTGCGGTCCCCTTAATGCAATGATACTTGCAATCTGGATCGGCTGGAACATACCGTAATCAAGGTAACTCTTTATGGTTGTAAGGGCGCCGACAAGCTCCCTGTTGCCGCAGCAGAAGCCGACCCTCCATCCTGCCATTGAGTAACTCTTTGTAAGAGAAAAGAATTCCACGCCAACGTCTTTTGCGCCGGAGGCCTGGAGAAAACTCGGGGGTTTATAACCGTCAAAGGTGAGATCGGCATATGCAAAATCATGCAGAACGATAACATTATTTTCTTTTGCAAAATCTACTACACGCTGGAAAAATTCAAGATCCGTACAGGTGGTAGTAGGATTATGAGGAAAGTTGATAAGCAGTATTTTCGGCCTCGGCCATGCTGCCTTGAACTCGTGCTCCATGCTCTGGAAAAAATCCGCATCCTTTTGAACAGGAATGCTTCTTACATCTCCTCCTGCAAGAATAAAACTGTACGGGTGAATAGGATATGCAGGGGCGGGAGTTAATATAAGATCTCCGGGTTCAATCATTGCATAGGCAAGATGTGACAACCCCTCTTTTGATCCGATTGTGGCTACTGCCTCGGTCTCATGGTCAAGGTCAACATCAAAGCGTCTCTTGTACCACTCACATATGGCAAGTCTCAGTTGTGTTATACCTTTTGAAGCTGAATACCTGTGGTTTTTCGGGTTTTTCGCTGCTTCAACAAGTTTATCTACAATATGATCGGGGGTCGGCAGATCAGGGTTTCCCATTCCCAGGTCAATAATATCCTCACCCCTCCTCCTTGCCTCCATCTTAAGCTTGTTTACAATTGCAAATACATAAGGCGGTAAACGTTTTACTCTCTTAAATTCATACATAGTGTCTCCTCCTGAACTTACTTCCGAAATTATTACATATTTTACAGATTTTTACTAATACATGTTTCACACACCGGTAACGTAGCGGTTTTACAGCATCCATACACTTCCTTGTCTTCATGCTGCGCGGCTGGTTCTGCTTCCCGGCTTCATATCCGCATATCCAATGTTATAATACGCATAGTATCAGAGAACTATCTCCATAGAAGGAGCTAAATGACTGACAATTCCATAAGCAATACCATCAGTCCGGGGTCGGTCGTATTCAGCGCCCGCACAGTGACCAAGGTCTATAACATGGGTGAGGTAAAGGTGCATGCCCTGCGCGGTGTGGACATGGAGCTTTATGCAGGAGAAATGGTTGTGCTGCTCGGGCCGTCCGGAAGCGGGAAGTCAACGCTCCTGAACATCCTCGGAGGTCTGGATACGGCAACGTCCGGACACGTCACCTACCACGGCCGGGATATAACCGGTGCCCCGGACAAAGAACTTACAGAGTACCGCAGGGTTCATGTAGGTTTTGTTTTTCAGTTCTACAACCTTATCCCCAGCCTCACTGCATTGGAGAACGTTGCAGTAGTCACCGAGATCGCAGCACAGCCGATGGATCCAGCGGAGGCCCTCGCTCTTGTTGGCCTGGGCAACCGGCTTGACCACTTTCCCGCCCAGCTCTCGGGAGGTGAACAACAGCGCGTTGCCATTGCGCGCGCAGTCGCCAAAAATCCGGATGTCCTGCTCTGTGATGAGCCCACGGGCGCCCTTGATTCCGCCACCGGTATTGTTGTTCTTGAAGTGCTGGAACGGGTAAACAGGGAGCTGGGTACGGCCACGGTACTGATAACTCACAATGCCGACATTGCAGAGATGGCGGACCGCGTTATATATCTCAGTGACGGACTGATCTCCAGGGTTCACAGGAACGAGCGCAAAAAACCGCCGCATGAGCTGCGCTGGTAAGCAGCGATGAAAACAATAAACCGTAAAATAATCCGGAACCTTTGGGGCATGAAAGGCCAGGCCCTTGCCATTGCCCTGATAATTGCAAGCGGTGTCGCTACTTTTATAATGTCCGTCAGCACCATGCAGTCGCTGAAACTCACACAGGCAACCTTCTATAAAGACTATCGTTTTGCCGATGTATTTGCTTCTTTGAAGAGGGCGCCGGAAGGCCTTCAAACGCGTATCAGGGAAATCCCCGGCGTTGACCGTGTCGAGACCAGGGTCTCTGCTGCGGTAAATATTGATATACCGGGCTTTCCCGACCCTGTGACAGGAAATATTATTTCCATCCCGGATATCGGAGAGCCCCTGCTCAACAAACTATTTCTGAGGGAGGGAAGATTAACAGAGCCGTTTCGTGATGACGAGGTAGTGATCGGCGAGGCATTTGCAGGCGCCCACGGCTTTACACCCGGCGATAAATTAGGAGTTATTATCAACGGCAGACGCAGGGATCTTACAATTGTCGGAATCGCCCTCTCACCTGAGCACATATATCAAATGCCGCCGGGCGCCTTTTTCCCGGATTTTGAACGTTACGGAGTAATGTGGATGGGCAGGACCCCGCTTGCTACGGCCTATGATATGAAAGGCGCCTTTAATGATGTAACGCTGACCCTCTCTCCCAATGCAAATGTCAACGATGTAATTGACAGGCTCGACGAACTGCTGAAGCCCTATGGAGGACTCGGGGCCTACAGCCGCAAGGACCAGCTTTCGCACCGCTATCTTTCCGAAGAGTTCAGGCAACTGGAACAGATGGCCGCCATGTTTCCCGTCATCTTCCTCGGTGTGGCCGTATTTCTTTTAAATGTAGTAATCAGCCGCGTTATCCATATGCAGAGGGAAGAAATCGCTGTATTAAAAGCATTCGGTTACAGCAACTTCGACATAGGCATGCATTTCGTGAAACTCGTATTGATGATTGTCTCAGCAGGAGTGATCACAGGCATTACAGGAGGGGTCAGGCTCGGACAGTGGATGAGCAATATCTATATGGAGTTTTACCGTTTTCCTTTCCTGAAATACGAGCTGCGGCCGGAAATTGTAGTCATTGCAGCGTTTGTGAGCGCTGCTGCGGCCATACTGGGGACTTTGCACTCCCTGCGAAAGGCAGCCCTGCTTCCCCCTGCGCAGGCAATGAGGCCGGAGCCTCCTGCAACCTACAGGGAAACACTGCCGGAGCGGATCGGGCTTAAGCGACTGCTGTCCCAGCCGACCCGCATGATTATACGGCATATCTGGCGGAGGCCGGTCAAATCCCTGCTTTCCGTCACAGGCATTGCCTTTGCCTTTGCCATCATGATGGTGGGCAGTTTCCAGGGGGATGCCCTTGACTTCATGGTGTATGTACAGTTCGGGCTTTCCCAGCGGGAGGATATTGCAGTTACTTTTGTGGAACCGACCTCCGGAACCGCCCTGTATGAGCTGCAAGGCCTCGAAGGAGTTGAATACGGCGAGGTTTTCCGGTCAGTGCCTGCGCGCCTGAGATTCCGGCGCCGCAGTTACCGCACGGCAATACAGGGGCTGCGATCCGGCGGAGACCTCCAGCGTCTCTTAGACACTGATCTGAAGCCGGTTGAGCTTCCGCTCTCAGGCATTGTCATGACCGACCATCTGGGAGAAATGCTCGGTGTCCGTGAAGGTGACCTGTTGACTGTAGAGGTGCTTGAAGGGAGACGGCCCGTGCTCACCGTGCCGGTCGCGGGCCTCGTCAAACAGTACCTGGGTGTATCGGCTTATATGGACCTCTCTGCCCTTAACCGTCTCATGCATGAGGGCAACGCTGTCTCCGGCGTGTATCTCGCAACCGACTCACGATACCTCCCCGGGATATTTAAAAAACTGAAAGAAATGCCCAGGGTCGCAGGTACCGGGATACGTGAGAAGGCAATTGCAAAATTTTACGAGACTATGGGAGAGACCATTCTTATTTTCACTCTCATAAACACGCTTCTTGCAGGGATAATCGCCTTTGGGGTAGTATACAACAGCGCAAGGATAGCCCTTTCCGAACGCAGCCGGGAACTGGCAAGTCTTCGTGTGCTGGGTTTTACAAGAGGAGAGATATCGTACATTTTGCTTGGTGAATTAAGCATCTTCACACTCGCAGCCGTACCGTTGGGATTCCTCATAGGCAGGGCTATGTGCGCTTATATCGCTGCAAACCTGAAAACCGACCTGTTCAGAGTGCCGCTGATCCTCGAGTCAAGCACATACGCATTTGCAGCCACAGTGGTGCTGGTTTCCGCATGTATCTCGGGTTTAATCGTACGGCGCAAACTTGACCGTCTGGACCTGGTTGCTGTTCTCAAGACAAAGGAGTAGATATTAATGAAATTGCGCAGACAGGCCGGATTATATGCCATACTTGCTGTAATAATACTGGCGATTGCCTATGGATTCATGCCGAAACCGGCACCAGTGGAAACCGCTGAAGTGAAGCGGGGATATATGAGAGTTGCAATAGAGGAAGAGGGCAGGACAAGGATTATGGACCGGTTCATAATATCAGCTCCGGTTGCCGGATTTGCCCGCCGCATCAAGCTTGATGCAGGGGATCCGGTGAGTAAGGGGCAGGTGATTACAGAGCTTGAACCGCTCCGTTCAAATATCCTTAACCCCCGCACCAGGGCTGAAGCAGAAGCGCGTGCCGCTGCTGCTGAAGCATCACTGCGTGCAGCAAAGGAGAATGTGTATGCTGCAAAGGCAAGCGCCGGATTTGCAAAAAAGGAGCTTGACCGCCTGAGACAATTATCCGGGGATGACCTGGTCACGCAGGAGAAACTGGATGAGGCGGAAACAGTGATCCGCCGGGCAGAGGCAGCGTTCCGTTTATCTGAATTTGCGGTTGAGGTGGCCCGGCATAAAAAGGCGGCCGCACTTACGACATTAAAGTATTCCGCAGCCGGGGAGCCGGGGGAATATGCCGAAAGAGTTATAATTAAAGCGCCGGTCAGCGGCCGTGTCCTCAGGATCAACCATAAAAGCGAAGGTGTCGTAAGCATGGGACAGCCACTGATGGAGGTCGGCGACCCGCGGGCGCTGGAAGTTGAGGCGGATGTGCTTTCAGCCGATGCCGTACGTATCAAACCCGGTACGCCTGTGCTTTTTGAGCGGTGGGGCGGTGATGAATTGCTGAAAGGCAGGGTGAGAGTTGTCGAACCGGCCGGGTTCACAAAAATATCAGCGCTTGGCGTAGAGGAGCAGAGGGTGCTTGTAATATCGGATTTTGTTTCACCGCCTGAGAAGTGGGCGGAGCTTGGTGACGGGTACAGAGTAGAGGCGAGTTTCATTCTGTGGGAGGATGATAATGTGCTGCAGATTCCGGCAAGCGCATTATTCCGCTATGAGGACGGCCGTGCGGTTTTTGTGTTCTCAAACAAACGGGCACGGATGCGTAAAGTGCGGATTGGATATAGAAACGGTCTGAGCGCACAAATCCTCTCAGGACTTGCCGGAGGGGATGTGGTCATTACTCATCCAGACAGCTCAATCAAAGAAGGCAGCCGTGTACGCCTTCGTAAAGAGAGGTAATATAAAAATGAAAACATGTCCTGATTGTGGAAAAAAGTTCAACTGGTGGCAAAGAGCAATCGGTGAAAACAGGGAGCATATCAGAAATTGCAGCAAGTCTGCAAAAGGGGGAGACAAACTTTCCCTGGCTGCCGGATGCAGGGGCTGTCCTGCCGGCTGTTTCGAAGGAATGTATGATAAAAACCAGACAGGCACAGAGGCACAAAGTAAAGACAAAAGATAAAAAACCGCCAATAAGTTGACAATCAACAGACGAATATTAAAATCCCCCCCCGGCATGTAACCCTGATGCCCTCCCCTGTCCGGTATTTTATTAAGGACATATCCGGGGCAATTTATTAAGTACTTATCACTTCCCGTAAAATTCATTTAACCTGAAGAGGCCGGTTTCAGTGTTATCTCCGGAAATAGATTAATACATTGGCATAAAATTTGCTTTTTCATATTATCAAAGTTAAAAATCAGCCGTTTCGGCAGGGAGGTGAAATTATTTATTGACAGGGGCCGCTGTAATGAAAGGAGATTGTAATGTTAGATATTGAAACCAAACATAAACAATGCACCATTTGCAAGCATGAATATACGTCAATTCATACTGAGGTCGTAGCAGGCATAAAAATTTTTGTGTGTGATACCTGCCTGGAAGCCGCAAAGCATAACTTTATCTGGGTCTGCATGAACTGCGGGAAGGTCTATCTGAGACCCAAAAAGCTGGTAATCGAGAGGCTGAAGGATATTGAACTCAAGAGGGCATATCTGCTGTGTGAAGATATGCAGATAATCCAGGGTATCGATATATGTGTAGAGTGCGATCCCGAGGGGATAATGAACTACATGGAAGCTGATGAAAAAACAGCGACATGCTAATTCCTGATGAGACAATTATTGTCCATAATGACAAAAATTGTCGCTTATCAGGTAATTAACTATTGTTTGTGTATAAATAACGCAAATGCTCAAAAGCATGTCATTCCCGCAAGCGAAGCGCGTCGGGAATCTTTCTTAAAGAAACGATTCCGGACAAGCCGGAATGACAGAAAAACGATAACTGTTTGAGTTTATACACAAACTCTAACTATATTCGAAACAAATAAAGATCTGAATCTGAAACGAGAGCTCAGTCTCCTTCAAATTCCGTCAAACAATAGACACTATATCCCTTGTCCTTCAGCTTCTTCTCTCCGCCTACATCCGGAAGATTAACGATAAAGGCCATTTCAGAGATTATGCCGCCGAGTTTTTCAATTAATGCAGCAGCAGCCAATGCAGTGCCGCCTGTGGCAAGGAGGTCATCAACCAGAAGGATTTTCGCGCCTTTCTCTATTGCATCCTTATGTATCTCAACCGTGTCCGTGCCGTACTCAAGCTTGTATTCGTGACTTACTACTTCTGCGGGGAGCTTGCCTGTTTTTCTGACAGGCACAAAACCCTTTCCAAGGGTGTATGACAATGCCCCGCCGATAATAAAACCCCTTGCCTCAATTCCGACAATAATGTCAAAATCAACCTCGTCCGTTATGTACCTCTGGGTAAAATTATCGATAACCAGCCTGAACCCCACAGGGTCTTTGATAAGAGTTGTTATGTCCCTGAACATAATTCCTTTTTTGGGATGATCCGGTATTGTTCTTATTCTTGATTTGATCGGCATGTTCCTTTTCTCCTTTGCTTGAATATTTACCGGTTATTTCACACAGATATCATCATATTCTTTTAACTTCGGGATGGTCTCTACAAAGAGACTTATCACATTATCCGCATTTTTCTTCATGGTTTCCATTATCATCTCCCACGTTACCGATTCTTCCCCCTCTTTCCAGCAGTCATAATCCGTTGACATGGCTATCGCAGCGTAATGCATCTGTTTCTCCCTGGCAAGAACAACCTCCGGGACAGTGCTCATATTAATCACGTCTGCATTCCAGCTTCTGAACATGTGGCTTTCGGATTTTGTGGAAAACCTCGGGCCCTCGATGGTGATCACGGTTTTATTTTTATGATAAGGCACATTCAATGATTCGGCACACGATGAAAGCAGGTCGATAAGGTTGGAGCAGAACGGTTCCGCCATTGCAGTATGAACTACTACATCTTCATCAAAGAAAGTAGTTTCCCTTTTTCTTGTGTGGTCAATAAACTGGCCGGGAAACACGAGATGGCCCGGCGCTATCTCTTCCCGCAAAGAGCCGACTGCGGTCGAGGCAAGAATGTGGGTGCATCCGTGTTCCTTAAGCGCCCATATATTGGCCCTGAAGTTTACCTTTGAAGGATATATTGAGTGGTCTTTGCCGTGTCTCGCTATAATGGCGACATCAACCCCCTCAATAGCGCCGCATGTAAGAACCGACGTAGGAGATCCATAGGGTGTTTCTATTGAGATATCTTTTGCGTCCTTTAAAATATCCGGGTCATCAAGTCCTGAGCCTCCGATAATTCCCACTTTGATCATTTTTCTCTCCTCATATTTAACTGCTCAGGGGCAAAGGCACAGAGGCACAGAGTTTATAAACATTACAGGAAATCTCCATCTTTTTTTCATTTTGTACCCGGCTGAACAGTTACGATTTGTCAAAAAGGCTTTCTTCAATAAAAACGGACATTAAATTATAGACATTATCTTCAAAAATATTCAATAGTTATCGTAACTGAAGAGGGGCAAAGCAGCAAATGCACAAAGGCACAGAGTTAAAAAAACAAGGAAAGTCTTTATTCTTTTCTTTCACTTTGTGCCTTTGCCACTCTGTGCCTCTTCTATTACTACAACTCAGTGTAAACTGTTATATATGCCTGTGTTACACCATTATCAGTAATTCCCTGCGCAATGCCGATTGCAGGGGTGATCTTTAATTTATATCCCAATACCATGTCGATTCGCGCCTCAGCGCCTATGCCTGCTGAAAAATCATCCGGATCAAATCCTTTATTAAATCCCCATACATTTCCGGCATCTGCAAAAGCGGCAACGTGCAGCCTGTCCCAGAAAAAGGGTTTTGTATTCCAGCCCCTGAAAAAGTATTTTATTGGAAACCGGTACTCTAACGTACTCTTTACAACATACTTTCCGGTTTGAAATCCCGAAGAAAATCCCCTGATTGAGTATTCATTCTGAACAGAAGGGATCCCGCCGATCCGGTATGCCTGCTGAGCAATAAGATCGCCGTCCGCCGCCGCCGCCCCTTTCAGGTTGAGGTATGCCGCATGATTTTTTTTAAATCCCATGTATTCCTCATAATCGATAGCATATTCATCCTGGTCCAGGCCGCTTCCCAAATCCGTATCATATCTCCTGTAGGTCAGGGATATGTTTCTGCCTTCTTCCCTGCTTATCGAGTAAGGATATTTCAATGTCCCCCCATACCTTAGACCGATAAAGACATTGTCCCTCCTGCCTTCATATACCTCAAGACCGTCAACCGTCCTGCCGTATATATCCGTCAGACGGCTGACTTTTTCATAATTGTACCCTGCTGTAAGACTCAGGCTTGACTCAAGAGATGTTGAAAGGGGAAGTTTTATTCCTGCGATCAATCCCCTGTGCCTCTCATAATAATCGTCGTTATTTTTAAAAAATCCCGAATACAAAACAGGAAGGGAATATGTCCTCAGAAAAAAAGTGGGATACCACCTGTCATAGATATAATTAAAATCAAGATATCCCCTTCCGCCTGTTCCATATCCTCCCTGGACCATATACGAGTGGTAGCCGAGCACGTCCTGTCCAGCGGTAAATGCCCCGAACACTGCCCCGTCATCATCAAAAGAGAGAGTGGGCAGCCAGAATCGCGGTCTTAAAGTCTCTAACGGGCAATACGCCTTCTTTTCCCGGATGCTCAGGGAATTTTCCTCTATCTGTTCCCCGGCGTCAGCGGCTGTCCGGCGGCTGTTATCATTCCATAAGGGTTTAATTTCAGGCCCCGGCATTGACATCCACCCTGAAGCATCATAAAGCATCTCTGCTATATAAAAGCCTTTTGAACTATAACCGGAAAACAATATTTTCCCGCTGCCGGCGGGTATATCGGGCTGAAATGCGCTGCCCAGCACATGAGTGACCTGGTAACTCTTTTTCTCTGCAATGGAAAATGCAAACAGGTTATAAACACCTGTCCTGTCCGATGAATAGATAATGAACCGTCCGTCCCCGGACCATGTCGGAGACATATTATTATAATCGGAAACCGTCAGCGTCTCCGTGGTCTTTGTGTCGAAATCGATAAGCTCGATTGATGTATTGCCTGAAATATCACGCTTTACAAATACGATAAACCTCCCGTCAGGAGACCATTTCGGAGACGAAAGAGTGTAATCACCCTGCATTCCGGTAATAACCTCAACATCATTGGATTCAAGCGTTGATACGGCGATATTCTGGCGGCCTGCCTCTACCTTTACAAAAACAATATTTCTTCCATCCGGGGACACATCAATATCCTTTGCCCGCATATCCCTTGTAATTCTCTTTATTGACTTGTCATCCAGGCCGTATGAATAAATGTCCTGGTAAAAATTATAGCTGTTTTTAATATCAGCCTGGGTAAAATAAATCTTCCGGCTGTCCGGGGTCCAGGAGATGCTGTGGTCTGAAGGCAACCTCCTGACAGCAGAGACCTCCTTGTAAGTTTTTGCGTCAACAATCACAATCTCTTCATGAAAATGCGGGTCCCTTCTGTTAACTGCGATATACCGGCCGTCGGGTGACGTGCGGGGGTTCGTCAGCCTCTCTCCCTTAAGCGGGATTTTATTAAATTCAGTCAATGGCTCTAAATTAAGGCGCTCTATATTTTTCCGCTCCCCGGCCCTGAGTTCACTTACCATTTCATTATAGAGCTGCGAATAATTCAGTCCCGTAAGTCTCTCTGCCGGTGCGCTTATAAAAAACGGCAACCTTCCCGAGTGCGAGATATTGAGCTTGCCGGGCGCTTCTTCCCCGTATGTTTCGGCAATATACCTCTCAAGCATCATACCGTATATATAAGGAATATTCCCGGAGGGCCAGTAAGGCGCATCCCCGTTTAATTGGTCAATGCGGGGGATGCTGTCTTCAAGGACCGCCATCCTCAAAATCATATCAACAAAAGAACTGCGTCCCCTGCCGGATGAAGTGAATTCTGTTTCAGCCCAGGTCGCCATGCCCTCAATCCACCAGTCGGGCATAAACACATTCGGCGGAGCAGTCAGCAAAAACACAAGAAAAGAGAGCGGGTCGTATCCCGGAATGCTCTTTCCAAAGACCTTTCTCGTAACAGATGAATATCCGCTCGCAGTGTCCATTGTTAATATATGCGTATATTCATGGATCAGGACAATTTCAAGCCAGTCCTCATATTCCCCTAATATCGAGTCATTAAGCGGGGGCGCTGCAAAAACATATATTGCATTATACGGCAGGACAGTCGCCATGCCGTTTGCAAAATCAATGCTGTCGATAAGGACAATCTGAGTCTTTTCAGCCGGGGACCACTTTAAGCTGCCGGTCAACCTTTCATGGATGCCTTCTGATATTGAGGCCGCCTTACGGGCGATATCATCAAGTCCCTGGTGAAAGTGGATAACAAAATTATCAGTCTCGATAGTTGAAAACTCAAATGACGGATCTATTGTTGCAGCATCCGACACTTGGGGATTCAGCAAAAACCAGCCGGTAAAAAACAGCGCTGTGATTAAGATACAAAGTGTGTGAAACAGATTTTTCATAATACCCTCTTCATTTAATGAAAACTATTTTTGGAGATAATAAATTTTTTTTCAGAAAAAAAGTCTGCCCTAAATATAAACTATTCAGTTAAAAATGTTAAGGGCAAAGATTGCCCCACTGGTTATTCCATGATTATCTCCCCCCTCTTGGGTTAAGAGGGGGCCTGGGGGAGTTACTTTATTTAAATCAACAGAAACTATTATAGTGTCTGTGTATAAACATAACAATTGAGCCGTCATTTCCGCAATCTGTTGAGCGGGAATCCAGTCTTTTCAGTGAGTTCTGGATGCCCGATTACAGACTTCGGGCATGACAAAAATAAAAAATGGCAATTTATACACAGACACTAAATAGGGGAAACCCTCTTCTCAGGCTTCCTTTTTCACTGTTTGTTTTTATTGTATTTGCCTTTGTTATACTGGCATTTTGCGCCTCCTTATCTTATGCATCAGGATTTTTGCCATGGGGTGGCAGAGTTGTTGATTCGCTAACAGGCCAACCAATCGAAGGAGCACTAATTGTAAGATCGTGGGATGTAGAATATGCAACCCCTTTTGGAACTGCAAGAGATTTTTTTGCTGTTAAAGAAAAATTCTCTGATGAGAATGGTCGATTTTTAATTGCCGGCAAGCTCGCTCAAATATCTATACCTTTCCTATCCCAGGTGATTGAGAATAGACCTATTATTTTTAAACCTGGATATAAGTTCATAATAATTGACAAAAAAATCTCAACTATTCAGTTGGAAAAAATTCCAACGCTAATAGAATTAAGGAATGAAGAACTTGATAATGTCAGAGGAAATTACGAAATTGATAACAGTGATACAAATATTCTTAATAAAATAGTTTCAAGAGAGTGGGAGTTTATTGAAAGCGCAAAACCAAATGAATGGTATAAAACCGTTACTAAAGATACAAAAAAGAAAAAATATATAAGTCAAAATCCAATACGAGATAATCAGTTAGAATTTCCAACAAGTCCGGATCCCAAGCGTTCTAAGAGGTTAAAAACTATAGAGACTCAAAATTCTGATTATCATAATGAAAAATTTCTGAAAGACAAAAGTAGCTCACCAGAAATAAATAAATATGAGAATGACGATAAAGAAAGAGCGGAAGTTCTCATTAAAGCGCTTACAGATGTTAATCATCGACATCGGGGTTCGGTTGCAACTGCTTTGAGTAAAATGGGAATCCAAGATCCTATTTTACAAGAAAAGTTGGGAAAAGCAGTTGAAATAGTAATAAATCAAAAAAGGAGGGCATATAAAGCAAAGAGCTATTTATTTCCAGATTCGTTGGGAAAATTAGGTGCTCCGGCAGTAGAACCTCTTCTTTCAGCATTAAACGACGAGGATATAAAAATCAGAGTTACTGCAGCAGGTGCTTTGGGATATACTGATGATCCAAGAGCAGTTGAACCTCTCATTGGAGCCTTAAAAGAAAATAATATAATTTTTAAAAAAACTGTAATTAATTCTTTAAGAAAACTCAAAGACCCTCGAGCGGTGGACGCATTAATTACTGAACTTAAAAGCGATGATTATAAAGAAAATATAGATAGACACGTAATTGAATTAGCTTTAATAGAAATGGGATATCCGGCTATTGAGCCAACTATTAAAGAATTAAGGAATAAAAATTGGAAAGTTAGAAAAAGTGCTGCATATATATTAGGGAGAGTTGGCAATAAAAAGGCAGTTGAACCCCTGATTAACGCTACGAGAGATATAAATCAAGAAGTATTGAGTGAAGTGGCTACAGCTCTTGGGGGTCTTCATGATTCCAAATCTGTTGAAGCCCTAATTACTCTTTTAGATGAGGAAGCCCCAAAAATTAGAAAAAAAGCAATTATAGCTTTAAGCATAATTCAGGATACAAGAGCGGTAGATCCTTTAATTAATTCACTAAAAAAAGATTCAGTATATTGGGTAAGAGAAAGTGCTGCGATTGCTCTTGGTAAAATGAATGACAAGAAAGTAGTTGATTCTCTAATTCTGGCTTGGAACGATAAAGATTCTGGCGTTAGGACTAAAGCAGCAGAGGCTTTAGTGGAGGCAGGGGAAAAAGCTGTAACAAATTTAATAGCTGTCTTAAAGTATAAAGACTCGTACTTCCGTTGGCGGGCAGCTTGGACTTTGGGTAAAATCAAACATCCATCATCTGTTGAAAGTTTAATATCCCTTTTGAATGACGAGGTTCCTGCAGTCAGATGGACCGTCGCTGGAGCTTTAAGTGAAATCAAGAATCATATGGCTATAGAAGCACTAATTAAAAAGCTAAGAGATGAAGATAAAGGCATCAGAATACATACTATAGCATCATTAACGAGAGCTGGTAATATTGTGATAGAACCGCTATTTAGTGTTCTTAAAAATGAGAGTCTTATTGACAGAAGTGAAATGGAAATGGCCTTGCATAATATGTATTTCAGAAACCCTGTTATACATTTATTGAAGTTGATGATTTATAAAAACAAAGACTCTCAACTTCGCGCATTTAAGACTTTGCTGGGTATAGGTAAGCTCGCAATCCGTGGGGTCAAGTCTTTCATCGTGACAAAAGCAAAAAAAGGCATAGAGAAAAAAGAAGAAATAAACTACAATATTTGTCATACACATCCGGGACATGATGTTGGTTGTAGATTGTGGCTCTACTACGTCGATCACGCTCAGATTTAAAAAAGAAACGAACAAAGAAAATAAAAAAACAAAAATAAAAAGATCATGACATTGCTATGAATGCCTGCCAGCAGTGCTGATTTTGAGTTTTATTAGTTTCTGTTTTGCAAATCGACTTTAAGGTATGTTGATACATTACATGGCAGGCATCAGAGAATTTCGTTAGGTGTGACATAACGATTATGACTATGCTAAAGTTGATAATATATTGTTTTTTAAGAGAATTAGTCAATGAAGCCAAAAGTATATTTAGAAACAACAATTATTAGTTATCTTACTGCAAAAGCGAGCAGAGATCTTATTATTGCTGCTCATCAGGAATTGACAAATGAATGGTGGGAAAATAGAAAAAAGTATTTTGATTTGTTTGTTTCACAGCTTGTTATTCAAGAAGCAAAAGCAGGAGATAAAAATGCATCACAAAAACGCCTGAGTATTCTTGAATCAATACCCCTGCTTGAATTAAATGAAGATGTAACTTCTTTAGCTCACGATTTGATAAAGGAAAAAGCTTTACCTAAAAAGGCAGTTGAGGACGCTTTACATATTGCCATTACCATAAATCATGGTATGGATTATTTATTGACTTGGAACTGCAAGCACATAGCTAATGCGGAAAGGCAACATGCTATAACAGCGACATGTCATAAAGAAGGTTTTGAACCTCCAATTATTTGCACACCGGAAGAACTTATGGGAGGATAAATATTATGTGGAAAGATAAAATAGTAGAGGAAGTTAGGAAGGTACGAGAGGAGCACGCAGCAAAATTTGGATATGATATAGACGCAATATATCGAGACTTGAAAAAACAAGAAAAGAGAAGCAAACGGAAAGTTATATCACTACCGACAAAGCACGCTGCGGCTACTGCAAAAGCAAAAGCATCTTAAAGCATCTTAATGATCACCGAATCGGGTAAGCAGGGGTTTTTCTCCCCCCGCTCTCCAGGTGAGTCGACCAAGGGAACTTCCCCCTCAGCCGCTCCAAAACCCTTTCTATTACCCACAAATATTTTTCAATAAATGAGCACCTTCGATCAAGTTGGCGAATTTTTTTAATCCACGCCATATATGAGTGACTCCGGGCTCCCCATCACTCTTTCTATTGAGGAATCCCCCAAGTTGAGCGATCCATAATGTAACT
>DRDE01000124.1 GCA_011040095.1 Nitrospirota bacterium | reverse complement strand
GGAGACACGGTGTTACAAATAGCCGGATAATGGACGATATGGTGTTACATATCTCTGCTTCACTCTTTCTCCTGTGCATATTTTTACTTTTCATTTTTCAGTTATATTCCCTTAAACCTGATAAAACACCTTCGCAGCCCAATGCTTCCTTAACTTCACCTGCAGTGTAAAAAGAGCCGGCAACAAGTATGATATCCTCTTTCTCGTAAAGTGATTTTGCAAGATCAACAGCCCCGCTGACAGTGTCGGTCTTATGTATTGAGACAGGCCGGTAAGTTGCCGCCTGTTCCCGGATGGCTGCCATAATCTCCTTCATCTTTTCAGGTGTAGCCGCCCTCTCGTATTTGGCTTTTGTTAATATTACAGTTTCAGCAACCTGAATGAGAGGACGAAGAATTCCCCGGATATCCTTATCATCCATAATACCGGCGACAAGGATGATTTTTTTGCCGGCAAATATTCTTTTTACTGAAAGCGCAAGAGACTTTGCGGCTTCCGGATTGTGGGCGCTGTCAAGGATTACGGGAGGGTCGTGCGACACCCATTCAAGCCGTCCTTCAAGGCTGATATTCTGCAATCCTGTTTTTATGGACGCATCCGATATTTGAAAACCTTTTTGCCTCAGTATTTCACATGCCCTTACCGCCGTGCAGATATTGTAAAGCTGATATTCACCGGTAAGAGGCGCTGTCAGGTCTTTATAATTTCCATAACCCGAATAATCCAGGGTTATATGCCTCTCGTCCATACTGATTAGGGATCCTCTGAAATCTTTATTATAGATGTGAATCTCCGCATTACGGCTTTTTGCTGTGTCTCTCAATTGCTTAACCGTACCGTCCGCCAGGGAAGAGGTTATTAAGGGAACACCGGCTTTTATTATACCTGCCTTTTCATAAGTAATACCGGAGATATTATTGCCGAGAAACTCGCAATGGTCACGGCTTATATTTGTGATAACAGTTACATCAGGATGAATCACATTAGTTGCGTCAAGCCTCCCGCCCATACCGGTTTCAACCACTGCCCAATCAATATTTTTACCTGCAAAATAATAGAAGGCCATTGCAGTGACAAACTCGAAAAAAGTCGGTGTCAAATCCGTATTGCTGATATAATTGTAAATTTCAGATGCTGTGCGTATAACTTCAGATTCAGTTATACACCGGTTATCGATTCTTATGCGTTCGGTGAAGCTCACAAGATGAGGTGATGTAAAAAGGCCGGTCCTGAGACCGTTTTCAGTGAGAATGGAAGCTATTGCAGTGGCTGTGGAACCTTTTCCATTCGTCCCTGCAACATGGATGGAATGGAAGGATTTATGGGGTTCCCCGAGTATGCCCATCAGTGTTTTTATATTTGCCAGCCCCAGCTTTATACCGTGTTTCTGCAGGCTGTACAGGTAATTTACGGTCTCATTATAATTTTTCAGGTTTGAGTGCATTGTGTGGCGATTTTTACAGGGTGGATTATTTTTGTTTTTCAACTAACAAGCTTAATAACTTGATAACAGTCTGCTTCAGTTCTTTCCTGTTAACAATCATATCTATCATCCCATGCTCAAGGAGAAATTCCGCGGTCTGGAAATTTTCGGGCAGCTGCTGTTTGATTGTCTGCTCAATGACCCTGGGCCCGGCAAAACCTATCAGGCTCTTCGGCTCGGCAATGATTATATCGCCCAGCATTGCGAAACTTGCCGAAACTCCTCCAAAGGTCGGGTCTGCAAGTATTGAAATATACGGTAATCCCGTTCCTTTAAAACGGGCTAATGACGCAGAGGTTTTTGCCATTTGCATGAGAGATACTATCCCTTCATGCATCCTGGCGCCTCCCGAGGATGCAACCGATATTAACGGCATTGCTTCCCCAGCAGCCTTTTCAGCAGCTATTACAAATTTTTCGCCTACAACAGAGCCCATGCTTCCGCCCATAAATGCGAAATCAAGGACTACAAGCATTACCGGATGGCTCCCTATTAATGCCCGACCCGCAGTTGCGGCTTCCCTGATATTCGTCTTCTTTTGCGAATCCCTGAGGCGTTCCTTATAAGTTATCTGATCCTTGAAGTTCAGAGGGTCTTTTGATGCCAGATTCCGACCCATTTCAGTAAAGGCGCCGTTATCTGCGAGAAGGGATATGCGCTGTCCTGCCGAGATCCTGAAATGGTAGTTACACTTGGGACATACCATCAGGTTCCGGTCAACCTCTTTCCGGTAGATGATCTCCTTGCAGGAGTTGCACTTTACCCAGAGGCCCTCGGGCACCTTGACCTTTTTGGAGACTTTATTTTTTTCTTTCTTGAACCAGGGCATTTTTTTAAAATAGTTGTCAGTTATCAGTTGTCTTACTGCCCCCTGATTCCCGCCCCCTTATAACTTACTTTCATACTGCCTTCCTGACAGCTTTAATAAAATCCTTAATGCTTTTTCCTTGAGAGATTAACTTTACGATAGCGCTTCCAATAATGACGCCGTCAGCCAGTTTTGCTACTTTTGACGCCTCTTCGGGATTGGATATGCCGAAGCCTGCTGCTACCGGTTTTTTTGTAACGCTCTTTATGGAATCCAGTCTGTCTTTCATGGATTTGCCCACAGAGAGTTTAGCGCCTGTTATTCCGGTGATGGAAACGTAATAAATGAAACCGGTTGATGCCTTTGCCACTTTGCTGATTCTTTCCCTGGTGCTTGTCGGGGCAAGGAGAAAGATCGTATCAAGCCCGCTCTGCCTTGCCGGACGGATAAAGTCCTCTGCTTCATCTGGAATTAAATCAGGGATTATCATCCCGTCAACACCTGCTGTGACAGCCTTTTTTACAAATGCCCCGGTGCCATATTTGAAGACCGGATTATAATACGTCATCAGGATCAGGGGGATTTCCGATTGCCGCCGTATCTCTTTTACAAGGGCAAGGACTTTTTTGAGGGTAGTGCCGTGCTGCAAAGACCTCTCAGACGCCCTCTGAATGGTTGGTCCGTCAGCAAGAGGGTCACTGAAGGGAACTCCAAGCTCAATAATGTCCGCCCCCGCTCTTTCAAGATCAATAACAAACTTTTTTGTCGCATCAAGTGACGGGTCTCCAGCCATTATATAAGGTATAAGG
>DRDE01000123.1 GCA_011040095.1 Nitrospirota bacterium | reverse complement strand
TTTGACTTTGACTTTGACCGTGCTTTCTTTGGTGCCGGCGTCTCTTCCATATCAATCCCAAATATCTCTGACAAATCAGAATCATCCATAACGTTAGCGCTTTTTTGCTTGGCCTTTCTGAGCATTTCACTTGTCTTATCTTTAACTGCACCAGAGACTAAATCTTTCATCTCTACATCCCTTAAGGTGAAGAATAATTCAGGTTCTGAATCCAGCCTGGCCCCGATTCCATATAAAGTGGCAGCAACATGTTTGCACATATCAGCCCAATCAGGGCAACTGCAATCAAAGGAAATTTCTTTAGGTGCAGGGAAGAGGCCTGATTTTTTATCGGTAAATATATTTGATAACGATTTAGGAAATTTGCCATTCATAAGCTCTTGCAGGGAATCAAATTCTCCTTGACAGGCCTTTTTAATATTTCCCCAGATTTTCTTCTTCAGGGTCTTTATCTCAATCCGGATTTCATAGGGTTTGGAGCCCGTCCCCTGTACCAGGGATTCGATAAGTCCGGGTTTTATTTGTAAGTCCAGCACAGCACCATTGCGGACATAGCTCCTTCCACGTCCAATCCGGTTGCTATAATCGGCATAGCATTCCAGATTAGTATTCCAGGACTTCCCCCACCATGTTCCGGCCAGGGATCTGCCTTCAATGACAACCGGTTGGATGTTGGGGTTTTTTTTGCGAAGTGCCTTTATTTTTTTCTCTGCCTTTGCACGTTTTTCAGCAACGGTTACATATGGGGCAAAAGATCTCCAGTAAGACATAATAATTCCTCCTCTTGTCAATTAATAATTGTCTCAAAATAGTGTGGACATATTATTTAAAAAATCCCTCCTGACCTCCCTTTGCCAAAGGGAGGGATCATCCCCCTCTTTGGCAAAGAGGGGCGAGGGGAGATTTTCAGATTGATGTCAATTCAATTATTAGCCTTTTAATAATTAAAGGCTGAGTTTAAATAAATCCAGTATCTTTTCATTATCCATTTCCGTAATCCAGTTTTCGTTTGAACTCCGGAGCACATTTTCGGACAAGGCGGTCTTTTCTTCCAGCATCATATCGATTTTCTCTTCCACAGTCCCCTTTGTTATAAACTTATGGACGATCACTTTTTTTGTCTGCCCGATACGAAAGACCCTGTCTGTTGCCTGGTTCTCGACTGCGGGGTTCCACCATCTGTCAAAGTGGATAACATGATTGGCCTCCGTCAGGTTAAGCCCTACGCCCCCGGCCTTCACGGACAGGATAAAGAAAGGAACATATTCCTTGCTTTGAAATCGTTCGATAATCTTCTTTCTCCGGGCGACAGGGATACTGCCGTGTAAAATTAATCCTTCCCGGTTAAAGATGGTTTTCAGGAAATCATGAAGCGGAGTGGTGATCTCTTTAAATTGTGTGAAGATTAGGACCTTCTCTCTCTTTTCCAATATAGTTTCGCAAAGATCCCTTAATCGCCGGAATTTCCCGCTGTCCTGTTCATTATAGTCCTTATTGTCAAGATACTGCCCCGGGTGGTTGCATATCTGTTTAAACTTCATGAGTGACGACAGTATTATGCCTTTACGTTGTATGCCGCCTGATTCCTCCAGTGCCCTGCCGATATCATCAACCAGCTTCTTATATAAAAAAATCTGTTTCTTGCTTAAGTCTGAATAGGTCTTCATTTCTATCTTGTCGGGCAAATCAGAGATAATGGATTTATCGGTCTTCAAGCGCCTGAGGAGATAGGGACTGATGACATCTTTCAAGCGGCTGTATTTACTGGGATGATCATTCAGCCCTTTTGTGTATTCTGCAAATTCGCGAATATTGCCTAACAAACCGGGGTTAATAAAATCATACAGGGACCAGAGGTCGGATAGCCTGTTTTCTATGGGTGTTCCGGTAAGGATAAGCCGGTTAAAGGATTTCAATTGCTTAACTGCCCTGCTCTGCTTAGTGCCGGGATTCTTTATGGCCTGGGCCTCGTCCAGGATGACATAATACCAATCGGAAGATTTTAAGGAGTCATATTTCTGAATGAGGGAATAGGTCGTAATGACAAGATCGTACTTGTTGCTGAATGTATCCTCTTTAAGTATTTCCCTGCTCTCGGGATTCACACCGGGATGAGCAATAAAGAATTTTAAAGACGGGGCAAAGCGGTTAATCTCATTTTGCCAGTTTGCCAATAAAGAGGCTGGAACGATGAGCAGACTGCAGCCGGCCTTGTTTTTCTTCAATAACGTTAAAAAGGCAAGGATCTGAATGGTCTTGCCTAATCCCATGTCATCAGCCAGACAAGCCCCGAACCGGAGAGAATGAAGGAAATACAGCCAGTTCAAGCCGTTTTGCTGGTACCCCCGCAGAACGCCCTTGAAGTCTTTGCCGGGGCGGGTGGATTTAATCATCTCCGGCTGCCTCAACTTTTCAATTACAGAGGCAAGCCACTCTCCGTTTGAAACTTCTAAGAGGCTGTTTTGTGAAGGATCATTAAAGAGATCCCTGGCCCCCATTTGCATACTCATGACATCTTTGAGCGTCAAACCTTCAGATTCTGCCTGCTTGGCCTGTTCAAAGGCCTTAAGTACCTGATTAAGTTTTTCGGGATCCACCTCAACCCATTTTCCTTTAATGTAGGCCAACCCCTCGGATTCAGCGAGAATCCTGCGGGCTTCTTCCTCACTGACAACAGAATCCCCAAGAAGTAATCGAGCGTTAAAACTTAAAACAGAATCCATACTGAAATGAGAGGGAGAAGTCTCGCCGACAGTGATATTGACCCTGAAAGGGGTACCCCTCCCCTTCCACCAGTTAGGAATCCGGCATAATATCCCGCAGTTTTCATAAAAGGCAATTTCCTTGAGGAATTCCAACGCTTTCCCTGAC
>DRDE01000122.1 GCA_011040095.1 Nitrospirota bacterium | reverse complement strand
TAATCCGGAGGGCTGCGGAATCCGTTTCACTGACTATATTTTCCAGGTGTGCCCTGGTAAGGGCATCTAATTTCAGCTGGGAACCAAAATACTGTGACAGCTTGCCGGTCCGTGTTTTTTGATATTCGGTTTGCGCCATGAACTCAACTATTATTTTTTGTTCTCTATCAGTTATTTTCGTCAAGGGGGTTGCAGATATTTTTATAATAGTGAACAGGCACAACCCCGCTGTGATAAAAACCCACATGAGATGCTCCACCATGCAAGTATATGGGAGAAATAAAATATGAAAATATTCGTCAAAAAAATACACTGAGATTGAGGTTGTTACAGCTATAAGGGCGATATATAGAGGCAATATGCGCTTCAATTTCGGCAAGTTGAGAATAAGTAGTCCATCATATGAAATCTCTATATTTCTTTTATCTTTATTCATAATCTATAAATGGAATTCGAATTTATTTTTTTATCCTCTTATTTAATCAAGCCGAGCTTGCGCAGCTCTTCGAGAAGCGTTTGTTTGCTGATGGGTTTAACGATATAAGATGTGGCTCCTCCCTTATTCAATGCTTTGAAAACGTTTTTCGGGTCATCAAGCACTGTAGTCATGATTACTTTCACCTCATCAGGGTTTTTGATACCCAGGTCCTTTTCTATTACACGGATTTCCCTCAGCGCCTCCTGCCCGTCTACGTTGGGCATCATGATATCCATACAGATAAGATCGTATGGTTCATTTTTCACCCAGGATGTTTTATAGGCCTGAATTGCTTCTTCGCCGTCAACTGCAATATCGCAATCACCATAAGGAGAAAGGAATTTTTGCAGCAGCTTACGGCTTGTGAAGTCATCCTCAACTATTAAAATTCTCATTTTTTACCTCCATTTTTATTTGTTATAAGTTATTAGTTATTCCGGCTGGAACAAGCCTTTCAATCTCTGTGAAAAGCTCCTGCCTTTTAAAAGGTTTTGTAATGCATGTATTTATTCCGGCCTTAAGGCAGCGCTGTCTGTCTTCTTCAAAAGCATGAGCAGTTACAGCTATTATCGGAATTTCAGGGTCAAAGCCGCTACCCTTCGAGTTTCTGATTATCCGTGCAGCCTCTATCCCGTCCATTTCCGGCATCTGCACGTCCATCAGCACGAGGTCAAAGCGCTGTTTTTTCAAAACTTCAAGTACTTCCTGCCCGTTGCCTGCAACTTCCACAGCGTGTCCCTCTCTCTCTAAAATGCGGACTGCCAATCTTTGATTTAAAATATTGTCTTCCGCAAGAAGGATATTAAGCCTGTTTGTGAAAGGTTCAGTCTCAAAGCCGGTATCCTGTGAAGGAGGCTCTTGTTCTACCGCTTTATGGCTAATACCGAATATAGCGGTAAAGTGGAAGGTGCTTCCTTTGCCGGGTTCGCTTTCAGCCCAGATTTCTCCACCCATCATATTGACAAGCTTTTTGGAGATAGTCAGGCCGAGTCCTGTCCCGCCGTATTTTCTGGTGCTGGAACCATCCGATTGGGTAAAGCTATCAAATATGATTTTAAGTTTGTCTTCAGGAATGCCTATGCCGGTATCGGAAACGGAAAAATGAAGGAGAACGGTCTGACTATCCTGATCTTCATTGCCGTTTCCGGAGGTCCGGCGCTCAACCTTCAGGATAACCTTGCCTCTCCCGGTAAACTTGATAGCATTCCCTAACACATTAACAATAATTTCCCACAGGCGTAGTTCATCGCCTCTCAGACTCAGAGGGACATCAGGGTTGATATGACAGAGCAGGTCAAGCCCTTTGTTAAGCGACTGAAAAGTATTGGTCTTGATTATTCTGTCTATTGTGGTCTGCAGGTTGAAATCCATCTCTTCAAGTCTCATTTTGCCTGCCTCGATTTTTGACAGATCCAGGATATCGTTCAGCAGGTCAAGAAGAGAATCAGCAGATTGTTTTACGGTTTCAACGTATTCTTTTTGCTCCGGGGTCAGAACAGTATCAAGTGTCAGCTCGGTCATACCTAAGATTGCATTCATAGGTGTGCGGATCTCATGGCTCATGTTGGACAGAAATTCGCTCTTGGCCCGGTTGGCGGCCTCGGCAGCTTCCTTTGCCTTTTTGAGTTCCTCTTCATCTTTCTTACGGTCGGTAATGTCTTCAAACATCTCTACTACTGCAATAACATTTTCACGTTTATCCTTAATCGGAGAGGAAAGGATTCTGTAGTTTACAATTTCATCGCCTGCAGGAGACTCGGTTGTTAATTCATGAATCCGTCCGTCTTCCAATGTCTTGCGGGTTGGACAATAAGAACATGCGTCTTCCCGCGGCGGCTCATTAAGAACTCTGTAACAAAGCGGCTTCTTTGAAACATCAATATCCGGAAACCATTCTCTCATCTTTTTGTTTAAAGCCAATATCTCCAGTTTCGGGCTTATAAGCGATACCCCTATGCCGACATTGTCCACAACACTTTTATATTTCTCTTCAGATTCTATCAGCGTTTCCTCTATACGCATACGCTCTGAGATCTCCTCCTCCAGCGCCCTGTTTGACGCCAGAAGATCAGCGGTCTGCTCTTTTAAGGCATTGACCATTTTATTGAATGAGTTTGTCAATCGGCCGACTTCATCCCTGCTCTTTACCTTTACTTCATAATCAGATTGTCCCCCTTCAACTATCTCTATCCCCTTCTGTAATCTTTTTACAGGTCCGGAAATACTTAAAGTCACGAGATAGGCAATAAGGCCGGCCACGGAGGCAATTATTAAAGACACTTTAAATATCCTGTCCCTCATCTCTTTAAGAGGCAGTATCGCCCAGTCCATATCCAGGGATAAAATTATCGACCAGCCATTGCCTTTAAAATCTCTTAAGCCTTGCTCGTGGGTATAAACAGTCAGGTGGTTATGTCCCGGCCCGGAGCTGTATTCAACAGCAGCGCCGGTAAATCCTTTTAAAGCCTCTCTGATGGAAAGTGAATCATGAATTTTTTCCCTCAGCAACTTATCTTTATAATAATTGTTATTAGAAAACAGGATATTCTTTTCTTTATCAAATAAGGTGATGTGTATAATATCCGTATTTATGGTCAATTCTTCCAGCGCCCTGTTGATTTCTGTTGAAACCAGTCTTGCAACTACAACACCGAACTGTTTCCCTTGCGCATTTTTTACAGGAGCGGCAAAGTAGATAACGGGAACTTTAATATCCTCAGCAATTCTTACATCTTCTCCGGCCGTTATCTTGCCTTCTAACGCCCTTTTCCAGTAACCGACCATTTGGTGCTGTTCTCCGAGATTCAAGCCTTTTGTATCTGCCAGCCTGACCCTGTTCATATCAAAAAAAGACATAGACATGATTTCAGGATATCTTTTGTTATATTTCAGTAATTCTGCATTGATCTCTTCGGGAGCGCTGTCCTCTGATTTTATGACCGCATTATCGGCAATGTCCTGTATGAGCTTGTATTTCGAATACATGATTTCATCAATTACAACCATAATATCGACAACCCTGTCAATATAATGCTTTTCTATCTCCTGCATCAGGTTAGAGGAAGATATCCGGTAGGCTATGGCGCTGACAATAATTACCGACGCAAGAATAATGCTTAAAAACAGAGTAACGATTTTTTTGGAAAGACTGTCGAATATCATTTTATTTCACTATCTGTCCTGTCTATAGCCGGATTATAAATTGCATCTTCTGTCAATGCCTTCAGCACCTTCTTTAATTCATGCTCAAGTTTTTCATAAAGCATATGAGCATTATTCAGGTTTCTGTCTCTTGCAGTCAGTTCTATTTTGAATGCCTTATCGCTCATTGAATTTGCTCCAATATTAGCGGTAGCGCTCTTTAACGAATGTGCCTGACGTTCCGTTAAGACAGTGTCGTTGGTATCTATAGCTTTTTTTAAAATTTCCATCTGCCTGGGAGCGTCATCAATGAATACCTCGTAGAGTTCTTTAAGAAGCTCTTCATCACCGCCCAGCCGTTCCAGCGTCTCTGCCCTGTATATCACATCGCCGTTGCCCGGAGGTCCAATCGATTTAGCGTCAGGAGTATGAACCCCGGCAGGAACCAGCTTTTCAATTTCTGTGAAAAGTTCCTGCCTTTTAAAAGGTTTTGTAATGCAGCCGTTCATTCCGGCTTTTATACACCGCTGTCTGTCTTCTTCAAAGGCAAGGGCGGTTACGGCTATTATCGGAATTTCAGGGTCAAAGCCGGTGTCCTTCGAGCTTCT
Organism: Nitrospirota bacterium; assembly: GCA_011040095.1. Lineage (GTDB taxonomy): Bacteria > Nitrospirota > Thermodesulfovibrionia > UBA6902 > UBA6902 > BMS3ABIN06. The sequence continues at coordinate 3,002 of DRDE01000122.1, read as the reverse complement.
GATTATCCGTGTGGCCTCAATCCCGTCCATTTCCGGCATCTGTACGTCCATCAGCACAAGGTCAAAGCGCTGTTTCCCCAGGGCTTCAAGCGCTTCCACACCGTTATTGGCTACTGTCAGAGTGTACCCGTGACTTTCTAACATGCGGACAGCTACTTTCTGATTTAAAATATTGTCTTCAACAAGAAGGATGTGAAGTATTTTTCTGTCTTCAGGGCTTGTGTGACGGCTGACTGAAGATCCGCCCTCATGGTCAATATCAGGCGAGAGAATATCTTGTTTTACTGATTTGCTTACAATGCCGAATCTTGCAGTAAAATGGAAGGTGCTTCCTTTGCCGGGTTCGCTTTCAGCCCGGATTTCTCCACCCATCATACTGACAAGCTTTTTGGAGATAGTCAGTCCGAGTCCTGTCCCGCCGCATTTTCCGTTAACGACGCCATTCACCTGGGTAAAGCTCTCAAATATGCTTTTCAGTTTGTCTGCAGGAATGCCTATGCCTGTGTCGGAAACGGAAAAATGAAGGAGAATTGTTTGACTATCCTGCTCCTTTTCAATGTCTTTATTGCCATTTCCGGAAGTACAGCGCTCAACTTTTACGATAATCTTACCGCTGTCGGTGAATTTGACGGCATTTCCCACCAGATTAACAATGATTTGTCTAAGTCGTATGTTATCGCCTTTCAGCCCTGCTGGGACATCAGGATTGATGCGGCAGAACAGATCAAGCCCTTTCTTGTTTGCCTGAACAGACAGGGTTTTGATTATACTGCCCAGTGTAGAGTGAAGATTGAAGTCCTTTTTTTCAAGCTGCAGTTTGCCGGCCTCGATTTTTGAAAAATCCAGAATATCGTTCAACAACCTGAGCAGGGAATCGGCGGAGTATTTGACCATTTCAATGTATTCCCTTTGTTCCCGGGTCAGGTCGGCATCAAGGGTCAGGTCGGTCATGCCTATGATTGCATTCATGGGTGTGCGGATCTCATGGCTCATGTTGGCAAGGAATTCACTCTTGGCGCGATTGGCAGCCTCTGCAGCAAAACGCGCTTCGATAAGCTCATTGTGTGTATGCGCCAGCATAAACATCATATTGTTAAAAGTCTCCATTATCTCGCAACTGGGCGTTTTAACAACCTCTTTATAAACTTTGCATTTTTCACAGTCCACGAATTTCATCACAAGCGGCCCCTGGACTTTTCCATTGCATAGAGTGCCGGTTGTCTGCCAGCATCTTACATTTCTCTGTCCGTGCACAGGACATTCCTTATGATCGCAGTCCTGCATCTCCCAGCACAAGGGAATACCGGGATTCTCAACAGGTTTATAGAGGATTTTTTCAAAGCCTTTGCTTTCTTCCACTTCTTTTATTACGTTATAGAACATATCAAGCGCTGACCGCAGGTCGTTCCTTTCTTTTTTCAGGGTCTCCCGACTTTTAGTCAATGCCTCTTCCGCCTTCCTGCGCCAGGCAATGTGCATGACCTGGGGCCGGAATATAAAAAAGTAAAGCGCGGGAGACACGAGCAAAATCGATAAAAAATAATTCATAATTGAAAGGACTGTGCCTGAGGCAGACGGGAAGCCTGAAAGAAGAAGCACGGCGGCAAAATGGGCAATAAAAATTGAGACAATTATAATTAATATGATATAAAGGGGTGAGTTGAATCTCTTTGACCCGCCTTCCTCAAAAACGGATATATCTTTGTCCGCCCTGAATAAAATCAACAATATCATGAACAGAAAGCCGAACATCAGGATCAGGGGGATTGCAGAAGACCGGAGCACCACATTGTTAAGCATCTGTCTTTTGTGTGTAATATCATCATATATCTCAAATGCCCCGAGAAACCTGTTGCCGTCCATTACCGGCACATACGTCTCCACCTCATCGGCAATTACCATCCGGTCTTCAAGTGATTCAGTATTGCTTTGCAGCACCTTGGTGAGTGGATTCCCTTTTGCCACAATTTCATGAAAGTAGCTCTTGTTATTTATTTTCCCTACATCCCGGGGGTCGGTGGAAAACAGGATCTCCCCGGACCTCGAAAATATCTTGATTTTCGATATGTGCAGTTTTTCTTTCATTTTTTCCGCCTTAGCCTGGAAATCCGCGGGGATCGAGTCTTTTGTCAATCCGGCCCTGTCTAAGGAGAGTCTTGTTGACAGGAAATTTGCAATGCGCACAGCGTCATCTTCAGCGTTTTGATTCACTACTTCCCCGAATGAAGGGAATATGAAGTAAATATTGACTATCGGATATATTATCGCTATAACGCAGGAAACGATAAAGATGTATCTGAGCGCCTTATTGTAAAGCATTAAAATTTACCTCAATAAACAGTCGTAAGTGTTCACAATTACTCACAGGCCCTGATAACCTCCCTTGCTATCTTCTCCAGGGGTAAAACTTTATCTACCCCGCCTCTTTTGATGGCCTCATTCGGCATCCCGAAGACAACCGAGGTGGCTTCATCCTGGGCAATGTTAAATGCCCCGCCTCCTTTCATCTCAGACATTCCCCTTGCCCCGTCATCACCCATGCCGGTCATGATAACGCCTACTGCGTTTTTGGCGGCATAGCGGGCTGCTGAACGAAAGAGCACATCTACTGAAGGACGATGGCGACTGACTAACGGCCCGTCTTTTACCTCCACGTAATACCTTGCCCCGCTTCTCTTGAGTAAAGTGTGACGGTTTCCGGGGGCAATCAGGGCCTGGCCCCGGATTACGGTATCATTGTCGGAGGCCTCTTTGACCGTTATCCCGCAGATGCCGTTGAGTCTTCTGGCAAAGGCGGATGTAAAGTTCTCGGGCATATGCTGGACAATTACTATGCCTGGGGCGTCAGGGGGCAGAACCTCAAGAAAAAACCTGAGCGCCTCCGTCCCCCCGGTTGAGGCGCCGACTACCACAATTTTTTCAGTTGTCCGTATCATTGCGTTTGTCCCGGGTTTGGCAAGCACCGCGTCTGCAGTGAGTTTAGGGGCCGCTTTAAGGGTTTT
>DRDE01000121.1 GCA_011040095.1 Nitrospirota bacterium | reverse complement strand
GTACGGGGAAAATATGCGTCTCGATATGCAAAAGGCAGTAATGTAGTTGTACTAGATCCTGACGTAGTTCAGGTTTTTCAAAATTCAGAAGCAGTTAACCGCGCGTTGAGGGGATTGGCAGAGATTATTCATTCTCAATCTAAACAAGTTACCGCTAAAAAATAAAATCATAAAATAAAAAAAGAAAACATATCAAAGCACTGCACGGGACAAGTACCAGAAGTGCTCTTTTTGATTTTGAAAGTTTTAAGTATGTAAACGATTATTTTCCATGATAAACTTTTGGCAGGTACTTGCCCGTGAGTTCCACGTTAATGTGGATATTTTCCCGGCAGCGGTTCCTGAGCCGGCCACACTGCTTTTGCTGGGATCCGGCGTGGTGGGCGTAGCAGCGTTTAGCAGAAAATTCAGGGTCAGAGGATAAACTTATCGCTTTGTAGCAGCAGGATATTTATCAGGGATATATGATAAAAGGTTCGGGGCATTTGTCCCCGGGCCTTTTTTTGACGGCATTCCTTAAATCGAGCCTGCTATTAACCTCGGCTGACGCAGGTTTTTGGATAAAATATATTGATCTGGTAGAATATGACGCAGTGAAAGTTATTACATAAAGGACATGGAACAGTGCCTGAAATATTATCTCTATACGAATTAAATCAACTTATAAAGTCCGTGGTCGAAACTGCGTTTGACCGGACATTTCTTGTCAAGGCTGAAATAGCATCATGTGATGTAAAAAACCATTGTTACATGACATTGGTTGATAAAGATAAGGACACTATCAGGGCTGAAATCAGGGCCGTTATCTGGGCGAACAAATATAAAGTCATATCCAGGGTCTTTGAAGAAGCCACAGGGACACAACTCTCCAAGGGGATCAGGGTGCTCCTTGAAGCCTCGGTAAATTTCCATGAAAGATACGGACTGAAGCTCACTATCCTTAATATAGACCCTTCCTACACTATCGGGGAAATGGCGATTAAGCGGAAAGAGATACTGGAACGGCTCACAAAGGAAGGGTTAACGGACAGGAACAAGGAGTTGGAATTTCCTCTTGTCCCTCAAAGAATAGGTATTATCTCATCCGCAACAGCGGCGGGTTATGAGGATCTGATGAACCACTTGTTGAATAATCCATACGGCTATAAATTCACATGCAGACTTTACGAGGCAATCATGCAAGGGGAGAGGGCGGCGGCATCAATTGTCAGCGCCCTGGGTAAATGTGCAGGTGATGTTTCTTATTTGGATGCAGTGGTTATTGTCAGGGGCGGCGGCGGACAGACTGATCTGCACTGTTTTGACAGCTATGAAATAGGCAGGTCAATCGCCCTTTTACCCATACCCGTTATATCGGGCATAGGACATCAGAGAGATGTCACCGTAGCAGATGAGGTATCAAACATGAGGGCAAAGACTCCTACTGCGGCTGCTGATATGATTGTCACAAGAGTGAAAGATTTTGAAGACAGGATAGACTCCTTAGGCAATACCCTGGTGCATGGTGTCCGTAAACTGGCTTCAGACATGCAGGAGAGTCTTTCTTCTTTATCAAGAAAGCTTGAAGTTGCTACGAGGAATGAACTGCTTAATAACATTCATCAATTGAATGTTTTTTTCAGGGGGCTTAAGTATTCGTTAAAATTCATACAGGGCGAGAAGCAGAGTCTTGAGGCGAGAGAAAGCAATATTAAGCATCTGAACCCGGTAAATGTTCTCAAAAGAGGTTACAGCATTACTTTTAATAATGATAAGCCTGTCAGGTCCGTATCCGGAATAGAAACAGGGGACAGTTTAAGAACAGTCCTTTTTGAGGGGGAGGTATTGAGCAAAGTGGAAAATAAAAACAAAACCAGGAGGCTGTTATGAAAGATGCTCCGACATATAAAGACGCTGTTGAAGAGATAGATTCTATTGTTGAGGAGATTGAAAATGAGGATGTGGATGTGGATATATTGACGGAAAAGGTGAAAAGGGCGACCTTTCTGATTAAATATTGCAAAGACAAGTTGAGGAAGACCGATGATGAAGTTAAGAAAGCCTTGAAGGAATTTGAGAAGGAAGAGGAAGGGATGGATTCAGAGGCATTATGAAATTTAAAAAACCGGTTTTATCCCGGCAACGGTTTAAACTTCAAAGTTCGGTCTCTTTTTCGCGGGCGGTCCTGATAGTCCCCCCGGTTCTGCCTGTAAGCCGTTCATACGGTCTCCAGTAAAGCCTTCTTATACCCTCAACCATGGAGTCCATTTTGTCACGGAAAGAATCTAAAAGGGAATACAGGGCAGGCACGACTATCAGTGTGAGGAATGTGGCGGTTATGAGCCCGAAGATTACTACAATGGCCATGGATCTCCACCACTGGGTTGATTCGCTTACCCAGGATATCTCCATGAGGCGAAAGTCAAACGAGACGCCGGTCACCATGGGGATGAGGCCGAGGATGGTTGTCACTGCGGTCAGCAGCACGGGCCGCAGGCGGGTGGCGCCTCCGGCAACCACTGCATCATAGACGCTCATACCCCGCTCACGCAGTTTGTTGATATAGTCGACAAGCACGATTCCGTTGTTTACGACAACGCCTGCAAGTGATATCACCCCGACACCCGTCATGATAATGCCGAACGGCGAGCGTATGAACATGAGACCGAGGAAGGCCCCTCCCAGCGAAAGGATCACGGAAGTCATTATGATGAAAGGCTGGGATACGGAATTAAACATTGTAACGAGAATGAGGAATATCAGGAAAAGCGCAATCACAAACGCCCTGGACAAAAACTCCTCGGACTCTTTCTGAAACTCGAACTCGCCCGTAAATTTCAGCCTGTACTCCGGGGGGAGCGGGAATTTGCCGAGCAGTTCCTCTGCCTGGGCTCGCGCAACGGGTCCGGGTATTTTTGTCTCATCCACATTGGCGCTGACAGTAACCACACGCTCATGGTTGATCCTGATGATGTTGCCTATGCTCCCGGTATAATCGATCTTTGCAACCGTTGTAAGCGGGACAAGAATTCCCGCGGGAGTGGGGAGCATAAGCTCGCGAAGGACATCTGTCGTCCTGCGGTCAGGGTCGGAGAGCTGAACAGTGATATCGTAATCCTTATCGCCTTCACGGTATGTCGATACATCCAGCCCGTTATAACCTGTCTTGAGGGCAAAACCTATACTATCCGTGGAGAGTCCGAAAAGGGCGGCCCTCTGGCGGTCAACGGATACCCTGACAGAAGGTGTGCCCTCAACATAGTCGTCCCTGATGTCTTCAACATACGGGACCTGTTCAATAATCTTGCGGATTTCCCGGGCCAGACGACCGAGCACTCTGAAGTCACTGCCCGATATTTCGATATTGACCGGCGCGCCTGTGGGAGGGCCTTCTTCGGCCTCTGCGACAGTCACCTTTCCTCCGGGTATGTCTTTTACACGGTTCCGGATTTTCTCCAGCGTCTCAGCAGAAGGTATGCGGCGGTCTTTCAGGTCAATAAACTGGATACCCACATGGTTGGGAGTGGTGGGTTCAAAGGCCATGCCTGCCAGGGGGACAGCCATTGAACGCGCATAAACATACTCGATGTTTTCAAGGTCGCTGGGGCCGGAGTATTCTCCTCCCCCGCTTTTTTTATGACGTTTCGGACGGAATGATTCACTGTACATCTCCTTAAAAGTGCGGGTCTGCCGATTCGTCCCGGTACGGCTGATACCGTTAATAGACATTTCTATCAGTTTAAGTATCCTGTCGCTGTAATCAAGGTCCGCACCCTCCGGCATATCAACATTTACATACATGGACTTCGGGTCTATATGGGGGAAGAATTCAACCGGTTTTTCAAGTCCCACTACCAGGAGCCATGCCTGAAACAGGAGTACCAGGATTGCAAAAGAGGTCAGTAATACTACGATGCGGTGATTAAGCGCACCCCTGAGTAATCTGCAATAGAGGGTAAGCACAGGCCCCTTTATCTCCACCGGTTTCTGTCCGGCAGCGGCAGCTTCCTCCGGGGTGAGGTTATGCGTGGTTGTCCCTTTTGTTTTCATGAAGAAGGCGGCAAGCGCAGGGTTTATCACCATTGCAACAAACAGGCTTGAAGACAGGGTAACTATCAGGGTAACAGGGAGGTAGCTCATGAATTCCCCCATTATTCCCGGCCAGAAGATCATCGGTGAAAAAGCAGCGAGCGTTGTCAGCGTCGAACCTATCACCGGCCAGGCCACTTCCCCTGTAGCACGCATGGCTGCCTGGAGCCGGGGAACACCCTGCTCCAGGTACCTGTAGATGTTTTCAACAATCACGATGGCATTGTCCACCAGCATCCCGAGGGCAAGGGTCAGGCTGAAGAGCACCACCATGTTCAGTGTAATATCCATTAGATAGAGTACTGTAAAGGAAAGGAACATGGAAAAAGGGATGGAAAGGCTGACAAGCACTGCGTTTCTTATGCCCAGCGCAAAGAGTATGACCACTATGACCAGCGCCAGCCCTGAAAATATGTTGTTTTCAAGGTCTGCGACCATAATGCGGATATCCCTGGCCTTGTCCATGACCTTGGTTATCTCCGTGCCTTTCGGCCACCCGGGTTTGAGGCGCTCAATTATTTCGTCTACCCTGTCGGTTATCCCGATGATGTTTTCTCCCGCCCTTTTTTTGACCGCAATATTTACGGACTCCCGTCCGTTAAGACGCGAACGACTCGCTTCATCCTTGAAGCCGTCTACTACACGGGCAACGTCTTTCAGGTAAACCGGACGGCCTTCATGTGTGCCTATAACAAGACCGTATATATCCCCCGGCGTATTGAATTCCCCCGGCACCCGGAGCTGGAATCGCCCGTCCCCCAGCCGGATGGCGCCGCCGGAGATATTCCGGTTTTCACTGTAGACCACTTTTTGAAAAGCGGTGACGGGTATGTTGTAGTAAGCCAGCTTCTCAGGAAGAATCTCTATGCGTATCTCGCGTTCAAGCGCGCCTGTAACGGAAACATCAAGCACACCCGGAATAGCCTCTATCTCATCCTCGATATTGTCGGCGATTTTTTTAAGACACGGATTTCCACATGTGCCGCTCAGGGAAAATATCACTATCGGCATTTCAGAGAAGTTCACCTCGAACACGGAAGGGTCCTGTTCGATATCCGAAGGCAGGTCGTTTTTTGCCTCGTCCACCTTGTTGCGGACCTTTTCAATTGCATCGTCTATATCCGTGCCGGTAACGAATTCTATGCTTATGGAGGACTGTCCCTCCGAGCTGATGGAATGGACTTTCTTGACCCCTTCAAGCCCCTTGAGTTTTTTCTCGATAGGGATTGTTACGGATGTCTCGATATCCGAGGGAGAGACGCCTTTGTAGTCTGTTGATACAAAGACGTAGGGTATGGTTATGTCAGGCTCGCTCTCACGCGGCAGGATTTTATAACAGTAGGCGCCGAAGACGAGGATGATCACGGCCAGCACCATTACGCTTATCCTCTGACGTACGGCCGTATCCGATAGGATCACTTAAAAAGGCCCTCCGGATCGGATACAGTGCGGACAACATTTACTTCCTGTCCTTCGTCAACGCTCCGGTGCCCTACAACTATCACATGATCACCCCTGGCAAGTCCTTTTGTAACCTGTATTCTCCAGCCCTCGAGTATCCCTGTCTCGACCATCCTTGCATGGGCCTTGCCTCCTTTTTCAATAAATACAAACTGCCCGTTACCGCGGGTTATCACGGAATAGAGAGGAACGGACATGCTGTCTTTTACCTCTTTTTTTACTATGTTTACTCTTGCGAACATACCGGGGAGTATTTCTCCACCGGGATTCGTGACCCCGATCTCCAGTTTGTAGAGATGGGCGAAGGATTCGGGACTTTTTGAGAGGAAATATTTCTTTCCCTTCAGAGTCCTGTTGTCAAGGGCGCTGATGATTATGTCGAAATCCGTAAGCTGCCTGACGTCATTCACATCGGATTCGGGAATCCCGACACTGACCTTGACCCTGCTGATATCGAGTATTACGGCGACCGGGTCCTGCACATTCAGGTAAAGACCCTCCTTTGCATCAAGACGGTTTATTATCCCGGCAATCGGCGCCCTGATACTGCATCTTTCAAGTCTGAGTTCCGCATTCCGCACTGCGGCGTCTATGGTCTCAACTCTGGCATTATTATCATCGAGCTGAGCTTTTGTTGTTAGATTTTCTTTAAAGAGATTTCTTGCCCGGCTGAGGTTAATCTGCGCAAGCCTGTACTCGGCCCTGACGGATGCGAGATTATTCTCATAATCCCTTGTATCGAGAAGTGCAATCAAATCGCCTTTAGCAACGTGATCCCCCTCACTTGTCAGGAGTTTGAGCACTTTCCCGGGCACCTCGGCAAGAACCCTCAATTCAATCCATGGCTCCACCTGTGCCGGGAGATCAATCCGGTCGCGTATCGGCAGCGGCGACATGTTAAGAACCACTACGTTTACAGGGGGACGTTCCTTGTGGAGGGATGCAAGCTTTTCCGCCTTTATGCGCTCGCTCTCACTTTTGATATCAGCGAACAGGGCCGCGATAATTACTATCAGCAGCAGAAGGAACAATGAAGGCAGCATGCCCCATATACGCCTGAACAGTTTATCTCTTGATGAACCCGGAGTTATGTGCATTGGTTATTTTTATAAACAGGTGACGGCTTTAATATTATTTGAAAGAAAACCCGGTAACCGGTCCGGATACCATGACACAATAAGTATATTATTCTTTGGTCAAAAAAGAAAGCAATAAAATAACCCCGAATTATTTCAAACTAAATGTTGCCCCGAAATAAAAATCGGGGGAGCTTCGTTGACTTATAAGTGATGTTACAGGGAATATAACCCTTTAAAGGAGGGTTATAAGATGAGTTTTAAGGCCGGAATGGAATATCTCAAAAAACGAACCCTGAAATCCCGGGAAAGTTCCAGGGCCTGCCAATGCGGGGAGATTGCCGGGTCGGCCCTAAGCAGGCTGTAAAGACATGCGGCCATGATTTAATTTCCGCCGCGCCTGTCGCCGGGTTTAATCAGTATAATCTTTTTTTAATGCGGCCTTCTCCTGGTCGGCAACCACAACAAGGATATAATTTTCCGGATCAAGATACTTTTTTGCAACCCTGAGGACATCTTCTTTTGTAACACTGTTTATATATCCCGGATAATTATCTATGTAATCAGCTCCAAGTCCGTAATATTCAACAGCCACAAGGAACCGGGCTATCCGCCCGCTTGTTTCAATCCTCATGGGGAAGCTTCCGGTAAGAAAGGACTTTGCATCTGAAAGCTCTTCATCCGTGACGGGTGTCTTCCTGATTTTATAAATCTCTTTCAGGATTTCTTCTATTGCCGTATTTGCAGATTCATTTTTTGTCTGCAGGTTTACCTGGAATCGTCCGCCGTATTTATCAGCGGCAAAAAAGCTGTGGATATCATAGACAAGCCCTTTATCCTCCCTGATATTCTGCATAAGCCTCGATGCGAATCCCCCTCCGCCTAAAATGTAATTCATAACGAATATTGAATAATAATCCGGGTTGTCCCTGCTCACCCCTGAATGTCCGAGGATAATATTTGCCTGGGCAAGGTCTTTATCTACGGTTATTGTTTTTCTTTCTTTTGTTATTTCAGGTTCCGGCAGGGTGGCTCTTTTAGTTTTCCCTGCACTCCAGCGGCTGAAAAATTTATCTACCAGTTTTTCCGCTTCTTCACCTGTTATGTCGCCTACAACAACCATGATCGAGTTTCCAGGAACATAATATTTCAAATGGAACTCCACGAGGTCGTCCCTTGTTATTCCGTCAAGGGTTTCAGAAGTTCCGGTAAGCAACCTCCCGTACGGATGTGAACCGAATACCGCTTTCCTGAATTCCCTTGAGGCAATATACCCCGGACTTTCCTCACTTGCCTTTAACCCCCCCCTGATACGCTGCCTCTTTTTGTTTATTTCATCCAGGGGGAAAACAGGATTGATAATTACATCTGAAAGCAGATCAAATCCCAGGTTTATATCTTTCTTTAAAACAGAAAGACTGACCGTAACATAATCATAGCCACCAGAGGCCCCGATAGATCCCCCGACAAATTCTATCTCTTCGCTGACCTGGTGTGCGGTCCTGTTCTTTGTGCCCTCCGTTAAAAGACTCGCCGCGAGGTTTGCAAGCCCTGCCTTTGCTTCAGGCTCATGCAGGTTTCCCGCGTTAATACCGACTGCAACTTTTACAACAGGTAGGTTATGCCGTTCAACTATCAAGAGGGTAAGGCCGTTATCAAGGACTCTCCTCTCTGCATCAAGCGCATGTGAAGAAGAATTGAACATGCAAAATGCAAATTGCAGGATTAACGTTATATAAATAATTTTTTTCAAGTTTGATTTTTTCATTATTGATCCTGGGTTTTGAGTTTTGAGTTTTGAATTGGAACTAATATGCCCACTGTCCTTTGATCTTCAATAAGATATTTCTTTGCAACCCGTTGAACATCCCCTGGTGTAACCTTTTCTATTCCTTCAAGATATTTGTCCTTAAGTTTCCAGTCTCCGATCAACTCAAATTGCGCCACAATCATTGCCCGGTAAAAAATTGAATCCTGGTTCATTATAAAGTCTGCCTCGATCTGGTTCTTTGCCTTCTGTACTTCTCTCTCAGCCGGGGGGGTCTTCTTTATTTTATCCACTTCTTCATACAGGGCAGCTTCAACATCTTCTATCTTTTTACCGGGCAATGCCGTCCCGTAGACATAAAAAAGATAAGGGTATTTATTATGGATACCGCTGTAGCTCGCGCCTGCTGAAAGTGCAATCTGCTGTTTATCAATCAGGCTCCTGTAAATCCTCGTACTCTTCCCGTCTGAAAGGACTGAAGCAAGAACTTCAAGTGCATAGCTGTCGTCCTGCAAAAGGTTCGGCGCCTTATATGCGCTCAAAACATAAGGAAGCTCGGCTTCTTTTTTTACATAAACCCTTTTCTCGCCCCTCTGCTCAGGTTCACGTACATTTAATTTTTCAATTTCAGGGCCTCTTGATATATCACCGAACGCCTTCTTTATCTTCGCCATTATCAAACTAATATCAATATCACCTGCAACAACAATCATTGCATTGTTAGGTACATAGCGGGTCCTGTAATAATCCATAAGGTCATCCCGTGTTATTGTTTCCAGGTCCGTCATCCACCCGATTACCGGCCACCTGTACGGGTGGTTTTTGAATGCCGCAGCTACAACCTCTTCATACACCAGGCTCTGAGGGTCATCTTCAAGACGCATTCGCCGTTCTTCCATGACAACGTCCCGTTCGGAAAGTGTCTCCTTCCGGTCCATAATCAGGTTGCGCATCCTGTCGGCTTCAAGCTCTATGGAAAGGTCTAATCTGTCGGGCGCAAGCTTCTGGTAATAAAATACAAAGTCTTTGCTTGTGCCTGCATTATCAATACCCCCCGCCCTTTTTATCATCCTTGAAAAGGTCTTGGGACCGTACATAGGCGTGCCTTTAAACATCATATGCTCAAGCAGGTGGCTGAGCCCGGTCTTGCCTATCTGCTCATTAATCGAACCTGCGTCATACCATATCTGGAAAACGGACAGGGGGGCATTCGGATCTTTGATTGCAAAAACTTTAAGACCGTTTGGAAGCACTTCTTCATGAAAGTAGCCTTCTTCATCCGTGACCGCCGCAGCGGCTGTATGGGCATAGCCTGAAAAAAGAAAAATTAAAGACAATATTAATAGGATAAATTTATTTTTCATAGCCATAGATACTAACAAAGATTAAAGAAGAGGTCAATTGGTACAAAATTTTCATACCGGAATTGCTGCCTTAAGCGGGCCGGCCTTGTTAATTCCCCCCTGTCTCGGCTATAATGTTTATCCGTTCCTATGGATAGCGAGATAAAAACCCGAAAAAAAGTTACTGTCGCAGGTGCAGGAAACGTCGGCACTACAACGGCCCAGCTTATTGCAGAAAAAGACCTGGCGGATGTAGTGCTTATCGATATAGTTGACGGCATACCCCGGGGCAAGGCCCTTGACATACTGGAGGCCTGTCCGCTCTGGCATTCCTCTGCAAAAGTCACGGGGACGAACAGTTATGATGATACGGCTGATTCGGATGTTGTGGTCATCACTGCCGGACTCGCCAGAAAGCCGGGCATGAGCAGGGATGATCTCCTTCAGGCAAATGCCAGAATAGTAACACAGGTGGCCCGGGATGTTGCAAAAACTTCTCCACAGGCCATTATTATTGTTGTTACCAACCCGATGGATGCAATGGCACATGTTGTCCTGCAGGCTTCGGGCTTCCCGCGCAACAGGGTAATCGGCATGGGCGGGGTTCTGGATACTGCAAGGATGAGAAGCTTTATTGCCCTGGAAACAAATACGCATCCCGGGGATATTAAGGCAATAGTCTTAGGCGGACACGGCGATCTTATGGTGCCGGTGCCGCGATTAACGATGGTGGGGGACAAGTGTATAACGGATATTCTGCCTGAAACCGAGATCAGGCAGATTATTGAGAGGACAAAGAACGGCGGAGCCGAAATTGTAGGACTCTTAAAAACAGGCAGCGCTTATTACGCTCCTGCCGCTTCGACCGTTGAGATGATAGAGGCCATGTTCGGGATAAAAAATGAGCCCCTTCCCTGTTCAGTTTACCTGGATGGTGAATACGGGATAAACGGGGTTTATGTCGGGGTCCCGGTGAAGCTTGGTCCGGACGGATTACAGGAAATTATTGAATTTGATCTGGCGGAAGATGAAAAACAGGCGCTGGATGCCTCGGCGGATGCAGTTCGGCAACTTATCAAAAAGCTGCAAGTTTAATGATTAATTATGTACTACTATCGAGATTGGAGGAGCAATGGAGCGTACATTATCAATAATCAAACCGGACGGCGCTGAAAAAAACATCATAGGGAAGGTAATTGAAAGATTTGAGTCAGCAGGACTGAGAATAGCCGCGCTCAGGAAAATCAAACTCAGCAAGGAAGATGCAAAGGGCTTTTATATTGTTCATAAAGAAAGGCCGTTTTATGACAGCCTGACGGATTTCATGTCTTCCGGGTCCGTGGTTGTCATGGTGATTGAAGGTGAAGGAGCTATTTTAAAAGTAAGAGAAATCATGGGCGCAACCAATCCCGAGGACGCAGCTCCGGGAACAATACGGGCTGATTTTGCCGCGAATGTGGAGAAGAACACGGTACACGGATCCGACTCCCCTGAATCAGCCGGCTTTGAAATCCCGTATTTCTTCCCGGCTCTGGATATCTGTTAGAAAGCATGTAGAACTGTTCACAGTTGGCGGTTTACAGTAGAAGACAATATAAAAGCAAACGCTTTCTTTGAAGATTAAGTCATTGAAAAACCGTGAACGATTATACGGATTTTAAGTCGAGGGTAAGGGAGACCTGTTCTACAATATCTTTGCCGATAGGGTTCTGTTTAAGCAGAAAGCCTTCAAAAATGGCATTGTCGCATACGGTATTAATTAATCGCGGAATGCCGTTTGTATAACGATGAACGGCCGAGATCGCATCCGGCTCAAATATCTCTTCTTCGCAGCCCGCAACCTTGAGCCTGTGCATTATATATTCCTTAGTTATATTCCCTTCCAGACCTGTTAATTTGTATTTGACGGCTACTCTCTGTTTTAAAGGCTCGTCAAGGGCCAGGACATCATCAAGCTCCGGAAGGCCGAAGAGTATAAAAGTGATGAGTTTCCCATCGTCCCTCTCCATGTTGAGAAGCCCCCTGAACTCTTCCATGATTTCCCTGGACTGGAGCATCTGGACTTCATCCATCAGTACCACCGTCTTGCGCCCTGATTCATTTATCTCGACAAATTTCCTGTAAAGCTGGCCTAAAATCTCCAGTTTTGTGTCGCTTATATTTTCAATGCCGAGTTGTGCGGCAATTTTCTTCATTAACCAGTCTGCAGTGACGGATGTATGAATTACTACAAGAAGGGCGGCCTCATATTTGTCTTCAACCAGTTCATTTAACATCCTCCTTGCAAGTGTTGTCTTTCCGGTTCCGAGTTCGCCGACAACCACTGCAAGCCCCTTCATGGTATCAACGGCATATTTCAGCCGGAGAAGCGCTTCGGAATGCTGGTTGCTGTTGTAATAAAACCTCGTGTCTACGGCATTGGAAAAAGGATGTTCTTTTAAATTGTAAAATTCTAAATGATCCATAACTGATAAATTAAACTATAAAAATCAAAATGCACATTTATTGGACTGTATTATACTACGTTTTTCCGAAAATTTAATTTCCGGTCTTTGATTTTAAATATACGAGACCCTGTCCTTTTTCGGTTTCGGCATCTCCTGCTGAGTTTGAAGTATCTGAACCTTTAAAGAATCCACCTTGGCGGAAACGTCTTTAAACTCGGGGTTATATTCCCGGACTTCTGAAAAAAGCTCAAGTGCCCTGCCGTAATCTTTATTGTTCATATGTGCATTGGCCAGTTCATATTTAACATGGAGATAGGTTGAATCAGAAGGGGTCATTGCGTCAATTATTTTATTAAACTCCGCAATTGCAAGCTGGTAAGCTCCTTTCTCCATATAACACAGTGCAAGCATTGTTGAATTACGCTGTTTTTTTTCCTCATCTCCGGCTGCTATCTGCAATTCCTTGATAGCTTCATCTATGAGGCCTTTCTGCTTGAACTCAAGCCCTGTTGTGTAGTGAGTTTCATAATCCACTGTTCCCTCTTCGTTGTTTTCAAATTTCTCAAACAGCGCCCGCAAATCATCATCTGCACCGGATGGAGAACCGGCCGTTTCTTCCCGGGTTTTTTCGATGGATGTTCCGTTGGTTTGAATACCGGGTGACTTTAGTGACCGGAGCTTTCCGGCGATTTCTTCATTGGCTGGAAAGGCCGAAGCGAGGGTTTCATAAATCTTGATTGCTTCACTTTCCAGCCCCTGCTGGGCATAGAAATCCGCTTCAGCCTTCTTTGCAGCGAATTCTTCAACGGACATGGTTGGCTGAGCCCGGGAAGGGACGCCTGTATTTTCAGGTTCAGCGGGTATGGTATTGCGTTCAATTACCATATGCATTTCAGTGGTGGTTGCCTCCTGCGGGATACTCACTTCTTCTTCAGGTCCGGGGGCTGCCGTGACATTATCTTCGGCTGCTGAGCGCTCCTCAGACACCGTCTCAACCGGGGGCTCCGAAATTCCCAGCAATATTTCGAGTTCTTTAATTTTATCGGAAGCCGCGCTATCGTCATGGTTTAACTCCAGGGCCTCTTTATATAGCTGAAGAGCATCTTCATTTGATCCCTCATTCTCATAAAGGCCTGCCAGTTCTTTTAATTCATGGCTGATAGCATTATCATCGCCCTGGGCCTTGCAGATATGCAATAAGCGCTGGTTTGTCGCTACAGGATACAGGTCTTTGAACTTATGCAGAATTTCATGCGCCTCCGACCACTTTTCCTTATTTAACGCATCATCTATGTAAGGCAGTAACTCTTCCCATGCTATTTCGAGCAGGCCTTCATTAAGGTAAAGGGTCCCGAGAAGTTTTCTGGCCCGGATATCCGAAGGGTCCGCCCCGGCCACCTTTATGAGGGCCTTTTTTGCATCCCCTGTTTTATTGAATTTAATTGCGAGCATGGCATAGCTTAAGAGGACTTCTTTGTTGTCCGGGTTATAAGACATGGCCGTTTCCAGGTATTGGAATGCCTTGTCCGTGTTTTTTAATTCCCCGGCTAAATTACTCAGTCCGATTAATGCGGAGAGATTCTCGGGATCGTATTCCATTGCCTTGTCATAAAATTCCTGTGCCTTTTCATAATCGTTTTTTTCGAGGTAAGTTGCGGCAATCGAGGCATACTCATTGGCTGCTTTCTCCCTGAGGCCGATCCTGAAATACAAATATGCTATCCTGGATCTCGTGCTTACATCAGTCGGCGACAGCTGCATCATTTTCTCAACAATCACGGTAGCTTTTTCCGTCAGACCATCTCTGTTGTATATCTCCGCAGCCCTGTAATAATTCTCAATAGCGTTGCCGGTCAGGCCTTTTTCCGCGTTAAGCCTGGCTAATGCAATGAGGGCATCTACATTATTCGGCGCAATATTGAGGATTTTTTTATAGATAGCTATCGCTTTGGGGTAAAAACCGTCTTTTCTGAATATTTCGGCTGCCTTCTCAAATGATTCTATCGCCTCCCCTTCAGTCCCTTTTCTTAAGTAAAGGTCTCCGATCGTATTGTGAATGTTTCCGTCTTTGCGTTCATCCAGGAGCTTTTCCCATTCTGCAATAGCCTTGTCGGTCTGGCCTTTTGACGCATACTTGTGGGCGGTGTTTATGATTGCGGTTTTATCTTTCATTACAAGCCATTAAGTGTCTTAAATTTATCATAAGTACTTATCCGCGCATTGTCAATAACAACAGGAACTACTTATGTATCGGCATAAAGAACAAATTTATTTAGCTCTGAGACGGAAAAAATTTTATGGATGGGATTTTTATGGAATGGCGGGATTGTCTTTGAATTTATCGCTTATAACTGATGACATCAGTAACCGTTCATAGGGCGCAGGATGAAATTTGAAGATTCAGATGTGTGGAAAAAAGCAGCGCGGTTGAGCGCCGATATTTAGAAAGAGCTATCACATATTGGTATTATTGCGCAGGATCGAAAGCATGGTCACCGAAACCGTATGCGCCTGCTTATGCTGTTTTCATTTCGGACAAGTAATGATATAATCTTTGTAATTATTCAGGCAGGCGCAAAGTGAAAAAAGGATGAAAAACTTTTTTTGTATTTCTGCAACCCTATGTGCCTTTGCCACTTCGCGCCTGAGTGGTTACAATTTATTAAAGGAGGATTGAATAATGAAAAAAATAATACTGTTTATCGCTGCATTATCCATATCACTGGTTCAGGTATCATTGACTTTTGCCGAGTCCGCAT
>DRDE01000120.1 GCA_011040095.1 Nitrospirota bacterium | reverse complement strand
TTTTTCCCTGCCAACAATGATGCCTGCCTGCGGGCCGCCGAGAAGCTTGTCTCCGCTGAAAGTTACAATATCCGCGCCCTGCCCGGTAACTTCCTGAACAGTCGGCTCTCCGTAAATTCCGAATTTTTCAAGGTTGATCAGACAGCCGCTCCCGAGGTCGTCCATAACCGGTATCCTGAATTCTCTCCCGAGTTTTACAAGCTTTTCTATCGGGACCTCTTCCGTGAAGCCGATTACCTTGTAATTGCTCTGGTGAACCTTGAGTAAAAGTCCTGTGTTGCCGCATACGGCATTTTCATAATCGGGTAAATGTGTCTTGTTTGTGGCGCCAACCTCTCTCAGGATAGCGCCGCTTGATTTCATCACATCCGGGATCCTGAAAGACCCGCCTATCTCAACGAGTTCTCCCCGTGATACAATAACTTCCTTCCCCTTTGCAAAGGTGTCAAGACAGATGAGCACGGCAGCGGCATTATTATTCACGACAATTGCGTCTTCTGCGCCGGTTAATTCTTTGATAATGTCTTTTATGTGGGAATACCTCTTGCCCCTCTTGCCTTTGGGAATCTCATATTCGAGGTTGGAATAACTTCCGGCTGTTGCCGCAACATTTTCAATTGCCCTGTTGGAAAGGATGGACCTGCCGAGATTGGTATGGATGACAACACCGGTTGCATTAATCAGGGGCCTGAGTTTATAAGCGGAATATTGCCTGATCGCTTTTTCAATATCACCGGCAATTGTATCAATGGACGGGTCAGGGCTCGCCCCGTTCAATATCTCTTTGCGCCTTGAGTCAATCACTTCCCTGATTGAGCGGATCACTGTTTTTCTATAGAAGGTCTCAAGCCAGTTCTGTGCGTGTGAACTTTTCAAACACTCGTCAACCGATGGTAATTGTGAAAGTCTTTCTCTGATATTCATCTGTTTTTTATACCTTAAGACACGGGCTGCGGTCAAGGCTTATATTCCGTAATTCCCCTCAAACCTCTCCATCTTCTCCGCAAGTTCTTTCCAGTCGCAGTCATGGAGTTCTTTGACCATTTTGTGAAAGGCCCCTGCCTCTATGATCCTGATACGCTCTGATTCTTTTTCCACTCCGTAAAAAGGGAGCATTATGAAGAATGCCTGGTCAACATGCCTTTTCACAGGCTCCATTACATCTTCACGCCTTGTGTAATAGGGGTCTTCCCCTTGTTCACACGGTTTGCCGAAAACATTAAACTGCCTGCAGGCTACAGGCCGCATCGGATGTATTGAGCATGCCCCTTCAAGAAGAAACGGGCAAGGGGAAACTTTCTTAAAGCAGGAAAGTTGTTTCTTTAACGCTTCCCTTACATGACCTGTTATCTTTTCCGTGACATACCATGAGATTCCCGCTAATTCTAACGGGTAAATCGGGATGTCCTTGGCGCAGCAAGTGGCGCATCCTTTACCGCAGGCCGGTTTCCTGCCTTTCTTCTGCTCTGTGCTTATTGCAGCGGCAACGCCTTTGTCCACTATGTGATAGGCATCCAGAAGCAGTTTCAGCCAGGAACGTTTTTTTTCGTCATCCGGGAAAGAGAGCCTTTTTGTTTTGCCGGAGCCCGATTTATTTTTTTTCTTTTTCTTTGGCATTTTCTATCCGGTATTATAAAATACAGTAAAATTGCGTCTGATTTCCTACTTTAAACGTAATATTTACAAAATATCAAAAAATCTTAACTGCCCTGGTATCAGACAGGCGCAAAGTAGCAAAGGCACAAAGTAAAAGAAAGGACGGCTAACAATGCGGCAGGTCATCCTCGCAGAACCAGGAAAGATTGAACTCAAAGACGTTCCCGTGCCTGTGCCCTCTGAAGGTGAAGTTGTTGTAAAGGTAAATACTGCGCTCACCTGCGGAACGGATTTAAAGGCATACCTCCGGGGGCATAAGCTGATTCCGATGCCCGGGCCTTTCGGGCATGAATACTCCGGGACAATTGCCAAAGCCGGAAAAGGCTCCGGTAATTTTAAGGAAGGCGACCGGGTCATGGGGGTTCACAGCGCTCCCTGCATGGAATGCGGATATTGCCGGAAAGGTCTGCATAATCTCTGTGAGAAGATTATGGAGAAAAAAGCGCTGGGCGCTTTTGCGGAATATCTGCTTTTGCCTGCGCATGTAGTTCAACTGAATCTCTTTCACAAGCCGGACGGTTTAAGTTTCGAAGAAGCCGCTTTACTTGAACCGCTTTCATGCATTGTTCATCCATACGGCAAATTAAGATTTGATGAAACAGAAACCGCCCTTGTAATAGGCGCAGGCCCTATCGGGCTTATGCACATAGCCTACTTGAAAATGAAAGGGATAAAGGTCATTGTTTCCGATTTTTTTGATGACAGGCTTTCATCAGCTTCAAAGATCGGCGCTTACAGGACTACGCCGCCGCATGATGTTGAGGAAGCAATAAAAGAGACAACCGGAAACCTTGGCGTTGATCTCGTGATCGAATGTACCGGGCAGCAGGGTGTCTGGGAAAAAGCTGTAAACTATGTCAGGAGAGGCGGTACCATAGTGCTCTTCGGCGGGTGCCCGGCAGGCATAAACGTAACTTACGACACACATAGACTGCATTATGATGAATTGACCCTGACCGGCTCGTTTCACTTTACCCCGCAGGATGTCAAAACCGCTTACCAGGCCCTTACGGAAAAGATCATTGAGCTGTCTTCGCTTATTTCCGGAGAGTTCCCTCTTGAAGATATAGAAAATGCCTTTACGCTCTTGATAGAAGGTAAAGGAATAAAGTATGCCTTAAAACCGTGAGCGATAAAAACCCCCATATTTAAGCAAGGCAATTATTGGCCGGAAGATTTTCCCCAACAGTATGATAGTATGATAGGGAGTCATTGGCGACTGGAGAGTGAATAGTTAGAGGAAAACTTATGCATATTGCCGCAATTCACAATCTGCCGGACAATAAAGATGAACTTGCAAATGCGCTTGCCGCTGCTTTAGGGGCAACGCTTTACGAGGCGCGCTCCCGTCTGCGTGTTCAGGGTAAAGGCCCCCTCGTTGTATCCGTAAGTGGAGAACGTGACGCCGTTGAAAAAGTTGTGAAAAAACTTCAATCCAGCGGCTTTGATGCCATTGCGCTTGACCAGGATGAAATTGAGTCAGGCTCAAATCAGTTTAACGTAAAAAAATTCAGGCTCGATGACGAGGAACTTGTTGTTGAATCGGCGGGAGGGCGTAGTCTGGCCGTTGAGTATCGCGGTATTGATCTCATACTCCGCGGCACATGTATAGCGTTGAGATCAGAGACCCGGTCGGTGAAGGAACGAAAATTCAACATAGGCAGGGCCGCGCTTTCAAGCGGGCTAATACTTACCAAAACCACAAAGACTACGCGGCAGGTGACAACTGAAGACCGGCAAGGTTTCTTCAACCTCTATTCCGGCAACCGGTTAACGCTTGTATTTCGCGAAAACGACTTAATCTATGATTCGCTCGGCTCTGCACTGAAACCATCCCGTGCGGCGAATTTTGCATATCTGTCGGCCGAATTGCGGCAAAGACAACCCGATGCTGTTTTTGACGATCGCCTTCTGAGACGGGCGGAGCAGGCTATATTGCTGGGGCCGTTGCTGTCCCCGGAAGAGAGCCTGGAGGTCGCCATATCGCTCCTAGCAAAAATACTCCGGCAGAGGTAAGGAATTGATGGGCAGGGTAGAGGCGATACTGTCACTGCCTGCTTGCATTCGGGACCAATGACTCCTTATGCCTTAATGGTTTCAAGCTCATCTTCAATTATAAAGAATTGCCCCCAGACCCCACCGGTTCCTTATTTATTAAGTTTTCTCCTGAGATTCCTCAGACTTATTCCGAGTAATTTGGCGGCCTGCGTCTTATTGCCATTGGTATGCCTGAGGGTTTCATTGATGAGCATTTCTTCAGCGTCACTCATCCGGGTTCCGACAGGAATAAAAATTCCTTTGTTCCCGGTTTCTTCAGCGGCCTGCGGAATGACAGTATCTGTTTCGTCAATGTAGGGCAAAATATGAAAAGGGAAAATATGCCTGGTATCCTGTGGAAGAAGTGTTGCAACGCGTGTCATGAGATTTCTGAGTTCACGGACATTCCCTTTCCACGGACAGTGTTCAAGGACGTAAATTGTCTCTGATGAAAGGCTTGGATAAGGCATCGGCCGGCCCAGCTCGGCAAAGGCCCTTTCCAGAAAGTGGACAGCCAGAAGAGGGATGTCTTCAATACGCTCCCGGAGGGGGGGCAAATGGATACGCAGCACATTCAGGCGATAGTAAAGGTCATTGCGGAAAAGGCCGTCTTCTACTGCTTTTTTAAGGTCTGCATTTGAGGCGGTAATTACACGAACATTGACAGGCAAAGGCTTTTCAGCTCCGATGCGGTATATATTCCCTTCCTCCAGGACACGAAGAAGGCGCACCTGAAGATTAAGCGGCATGTCCCCTATCTCGTCAAGGAACAATGTGCCGTTGCCGGCTATCTCGAATTTACCCTTCCGGACCCTGACCGCGCCGGTGAAAGCTCCCTTTTCATGGCCGAAAAGCTCCCCTTCTAT
>DRDE01000119.1 GCA_011040095.1 Nitrospirota bacterium | reverse complement strand
TCCAACCGACAGAATTTCCTTCCCCTCATAATCTTCGGATATTTTCAGTGCAAGCTCTTTTACCCTGTTTTGAATCTGCTCAACACTCAGAAGCGGTTTGCCGATTACCATTGCATCCTCCCAGTATAACGTCGCTTTTGCCTGATTACGCTGACCGTGAAATGATTGTAACTATTTATATTTTATTGTTAATGCCGGGGTTTTGCAAGTATACTCGTCAATACAGGATATGCAGGGGCTTTGCAATTCCGCCGATGCGCCCGCTTCAGTCAGCTCGTTTGATTTTAGAGCGGCCCCAGTGTAAAATCATTTGTTTGAAATTGATCCAGACTTTCTCGGCAATCATTTTAGGGTTTACCTGGGTTATCATATACGGGATGTTTAAAGGTTCACTAAATGCCAGATTCAGATATAACCCCAGCACAAGCTTGGGAAAGTTAACATTCCGTAATGCTGCGGGGGTATAAGCGCGCGCGCCGCCGGAAAAATTCTCCGGCATTAATCCGTCTTCAATTTCCCCGTCCCGGACAAGCTCATCATACAGTGGAGTCCCGGGCAGGGGCTGGAAGTTATTGAGGAAAAAGAAATTAAACCTGCATTTTTTAATTAAATCCACTGTTGCTTCAATATCCTCCATTTCTTCTCCGGGGTAGCCGATAATGAAAAACCCGGAACACTTTAACCCGGCAGCGCGAATCTCATTTACTTTCCCCGGCACAATACCGGGATCAAGGTCTTTTTTCATTTTTTCAAGGATTTTTTTCGAACCGCTTTCCGGCGCAATAACAAGACTCCTCCAGCCTGCTTCCCGCATTAAATCCAATAACTCGCTGTCTGTCCGCTGAAGCCGGATTCCGTTGGGTGTGCTGAATCTCAGGTCTTTTATATTGAGACCTATAATCGCCCTGCAAAAATCTTTTGCATATTCCGTATTGAAAGTAAAGTTGTCATCAATGATATTTATCTGCCTGATGTTTTTTTGATAATGGAGGTGTTTGACAAGCCGCACCATATATTCTACCGAGTGCATTCTTACTTTCTTCCCGTTCTGTAAAGGCGCTGTGCAGAAAGTACAACGATAGGGACACCCCCGCGTTACCCATACAGGGGCATTTCTTTTGATCGTCGTATGAAGGCGGTATCCTGATCTGATGTATCCTTCCAGATCGATTGCATCGTAATCAGGCCAGTTGATTTCATCGATATTATCCCTGCGCTCCGGCGGGTTTTTTATTATCAAGCCGTTTGAACGGTATGCCAGGCCTGGAACATTTTCATATCCCGGATTCTTATTGGCTATTTCGTCTAAAAATACGGGGAATGACAGTTCCGACTCGCCTCTGAACAGAAAGTCGATCGCTTTATGTTCCATTGTCCGGTCAGGATAAGTTGTTGAGTGAACGCCGCCGATTACCGTAATGATATCCTCCCTGACCGACTTTACGATTTCCAGGATTTTAATGGCCTCATTGTATGTTGTCGACCAGCAGGAGACCCCCGCTACATCCGGGTTGAAATCAATAATCTCCTGTCTCAATGCAGGGGAATCAGCGTCTATCCTGCGAAGTGAGCAGTCAATTATTTTAATCTCATGCCTGTGTTGATCGAGGTTGCTTTTCAGGTAACCGAATGCCAGTGGTAAAACATAATTTGTGTCAAATCCTTTAGGCCAGATAAAAACGATTTTCATATGAGGATTCCCTTAAGATAGCGGAAGATTTTACGAGCAGTCAAACTTAAAAAACTGAAAACATTCAAATTTTATAATGTTTTATTTTATATACTCCGGCGTAACGGTGTCAAATAAGTCAATGTTTTTTTCGCTGTTTATAGCTGTGGAACCGGGGCTAATCCATCCCGATCCGGCCTGACAGAGATGACCGGAACGGGACCATTGAAGAATTAATTCCGATTTTATTACATGCCTGCGCCGCAATCCTGATTGCATTATTACAACTTCTTTCATCAGGGTAGATATGGCTCATATTGACAGCGTACAAGTTTTCAACCGGGGTCTTGCAATCCGGCACTATGTTGGAAAAATTGAGCCCGCATACTGTAGCGGCCGTGTTTGTGCGAAAAACATAAACATTCTTGATCCATGACCGGTTGAACTGCGGATTGATCCTGTTTAACGGTTTAATCATCTCATGGATTATTTCACTCTTTGAAGCTGACGCCAGATGGTCGCTCATAGCAAAATATCTCGAAAGGTACAGGATATGACTTCCGTTGTATTCATCGGGAGAGATAAAGTTGGTGTGCTCGATAACACCGCCGAAGGGGAACCCTGGGTCAGCTATGTTAAGCCAGTAGATATGGCTGAAGGGTCGATCAATCTCAAGGACAGCGCATACGGCCCCGCTGTATTCAATCATAGAGAGTTCTTCTGCATAGCGGGCCGCGCCGTCTCTCAGCAGCGGGACTAAATGAGTTGCGGGTATGGTTGACAGGAACAGGCCCTTGTTAAACATCCCCTTCGCAGTATCAACGCCCGATAATGTATTGCCTTTTATCAACAGTTTTTCTATGCGTGCATTTAACAGTATCTTTACCCCGAGTTCGGTTAATCTTTTCTTCAAAGCATCTGTCAGGGTCTGCAGGCTTCCCTTAATATATCCAAGGCGCTCATCCGTTCCCTTGCGGGAATTCATTCTCTGTTTCAGGCGTCCCACCATCCATGCAGCCGGTATTTTGTTCGCATGGGGGCCGAATTTAATTTCAAGCAGGGGTCTCCAGATGGAATCCGTTGCGCTCTTTCCCGCATATCTGTAGAACCAGTCCATGGCGGCGACGCTTTCCCACTTTTCCCACTTTGCCAGCTTTCCCAGGTAAAGGCTTGAAAGCATGAATCGCGCCTTATCCACGATCCCCATAGGCGTGAACCTGAGTAAATCCCAGGGCGTATTGAAATCGAAAACCTTATTATTGCGGAATATGCCCATTGTTGTTTTCTTAAACTCCATCCTGCCGGCTATTCCCAATTCCCCCAACAGCCATAACAGTTCCGCGTCATTTGTGAAAAAATGATGATAATAATGTTCCAGGCGGTTGCCGCCTATCCGGAAAGTCCCGGTTAAGCCGCCGGGTTGCGCGCCGGCTTCCAGCGCCGTAACCTCCCACCCGTCTTTGGCCGCAAGATAAGCAGCGGAAAGCCCGGTGATTCCCGCCCCTATGATGGTTATTTTCTTTTGCACTGTTTTATTATTTTTACGCCGCGCCTGGAATGGTGTCATAATTACTATGAAAGTGATTGCGCCGATTATCTTTTATAACGGGTCTGACGGTAATTTGGGTGATAAGCCCAGGCTTTTTTTGATAATCCATTGGGGCCGCTGTTTGACCTCATCATAGATTCGTCCGAGATACTGACCTAAAACT
>DRDE01000118.1 GCA_011040095.1 Nitrospirota bacterium | reverse complement strand
GCCGGACAATATCTTGACCTCTTTTTATATTCTTCTAATAACCGTTACCTGTGAACTGTCAACCGTGAACTGTTTCAATTATTTTAGCTGCTTTTTCACTAAAAAGTTCAGCATTCCCGATATTGCGCCTAATCCGACAGGGAAAGGATAAAACATTATGTAGTACGCAAAAGCCGGTACCGCAAACAATGCGCCTCTGGCCTCAAAAAAGGCCTTTAAGATTTTCCTGCCCATAAAGGCGCTGAAGAGAAATATCACCGGCAACGGGTATAAAAACGCTTGCTCCTGTATAACTATCCACAAGACAAAGAGAAACAGGCCAAGGAAAAACAGACCTCCATTAGCCTTAAACTCTATTGAGGCAGTGCCGGAGTCGGCCAATAAGTCCCCGTTTTTCATGGAATACATGCACCAGTAAGCAGTTTTCCTGAAGGCATTGCACACGGAACGCAGGAAAGAAAAGTCAAATATATGCTGAACCTGAATTTCGGGATTCACGACAAATCCGTACCCTGCCCTTCGCAGCCTGTGGCTGAATTCAACATCTTCAATAATCGGCAAAAAATCTTCGGGAAACCCCCCGCTTTTTCTGAATGTCCGGGCATCAATGATCATTGCATGGGCAGCGATATAATCAGGGCTTTCAACTTTCCTGGTTTCAGAGTAATTGACAAACACTGACTGGAAGATGCTGAAAAATTTCTTGTCATACGGTATTTTTGTGTATGTTCCGCCGATAACAACGTCCGGACCTGTCGCAATTGACATCCTGTTTATAATAGACAAGGTATCTTTCTGAAGGAGGCAATCGGCATCCGTGAAGAAAATAATATCACCGCTGCTCTTCCAGGCGCCGAGGTTTCTTGCCCTTGAAGTCCCTGAACGGGTTTCAAGCCGGATGAGTTTGCAGGGGAAGCCTTTTATTATCTCAACGGAATTGTCTTCCGAACAATCATCAACAACAATAACCTCGAAATTTTTATAATCAGAGGAAAAAGCTGCATCAAGGCATTTCCCTATAGTCGCCGCCGTGTTGTAGCTCGGGATAACAATTGATATATTTTTTTCCATAATTATGTATTGATAAACTCGTAATAAATCCTGAAAAGCAGTTTTTTGTCATTCCCGTGAAAACGGGAATCCAGTCTTTTCAGGTAGTTACATGTTTTCTGGATACCCGCTTTCGCGGGTATGACGACTTTTTACGAATGTATCATGTATTGATTTATCGATATTGCGGTATTTCGATATATGTCCTGTGACTTATAGCAAATTTCACAGGTTATTATTATAATATATTTTGAACAAACACGGTTAATTGACAAATCATTTTGTATAATTCTAAGATTATACTCAAAATCAATATTTTTAAATGAGGTGCAAATGCTCGAAAAAGTAGAAGAGATATCACCTGTAACGCGAAAGCTTACAATCAATATTCCTGCGGATGTTATCAAATCGGAGTTCGATACCGTATACAACAATCTAAGGGCGACTACGAATATCCCCGGGTTCAGGCCGGGCAAGGTGCCGCAGGCTATTCTCATAAAGCGGTTTGGTAAAAATGTTGAGGCGCAGGTGCTGGAAAAGATAATTCCCGAGTTTTACATGAAGGCCGTCAAGGAAGCAAAACTGGAGCCTGTCAATTACCCTGATATAAACGAGCAACCGGAATTAAAACCCGGTGAACCGCTCTTATTTACAGTAACAATAGAAATCAAACCCGAGCCGGGAGATTTGAATTATGAAGGCATTGTCCTGAAGGAAAAGACCCATTCAGTGGAAGATGATGAAGTGGAAAAGTCCATTAAGTTCCTCCAGGAAAGCAAGGCACTGTATTCGGTTACTGAAGACGAACTGAAAGAAGAAGACATGGCAATCGTGGACAGCGAGGCGTCTATTAATGGCGAGGCAAAGGAAGAATTAACATATAAGGAATTCCCCTTTGTAATAGGCTCCGATTCAATGCCCAAAGAGTTCAGCGATGCCCTGGTCGGCAGGAAAAAGGGAGAATCCGTAGAGGTAACGCTGAAATTTGAAGATGATAATCCGAATAAGACTGTTGCCGGACAGGAAATCCTGTGCAAGGTTTCAATAACAGAGACCAAAAAGAAAAACATTCCGCCGCTTGATGATGAATTTGCAAAAGAGGCCGGCTGTGACAATATGGATGAACTGAGGAAAAATGTCCGCGATAAAATAAGCGAGAAAAAAGAAGACCAGATAAACCTGGAATATAAAAAAAATATTCTGGATGAACTCATAAAGAGACATGATTTTGATGTGCCTGCCTCCATGGTACAGGGAGAGATTGAATCCCTTATTGACCAGGAAAAACAGAATGTAATGAGGAAGGGTGAAAAAGTCAGGCCGGATGATGAACTGAGAAAAGAATTCGAGACAAAGGCAAGGGAGAATGTGAAGAGTGTAATCCTCCTTGAGGCCATCGGCAAAAAGGAGAAGATTGAAGTCAGTGATGACGACATAAAAAAAGCAATCGGGGAAATTGCGGCGCGTAACAATCTCAAACCCGAAGAGGTGACAAAGCTGTATGCTGTCAGGGAAGGCTCAATGGATGCATTAAAGAGCAGGTTGTTTGCGGATAAGGTGTTGGAGTTCATACTGGAAAAGACGACTATTCAAAAAGAGTCGGGAGTTTAGAGTCAGGAATTGAAATTAAAGGAGAAAAAATGAGTTTGATTCCCATGGTAATAGAGCAGACCGGAAGAGGCGAAAGGGCATATGATATATATTCCAGGCTTTTAAAAGACAGGATTGTATTTATCGGCAGTCCGATAGATGATATACTGGCAAATACCGTCATAGCGCAGTTGCTGTTCCTGCAGACCGATGACTCTGAAAAAGATATCCATATCTATATAAATTCACCTGGTGGCGTTGTTTCCTCGGGCCTTGCCATTTACGACACCATGCAATACATTAAGCCTGAGATTGCCACTTACTGTCTGGGCCAGGCCGCAAGCATGGGGGCGCTGCTGCTTACGGCAGGCGCAAAAGGGAAGCGATATGTGCTTCCGCACTCGCGTATTATGATACACCAGCCCATGGGCGGGTTCCACGGTCAGGCAACGGATATTGAAATTCATGCAAAAGAAATTTTGAAAATGAAAGATACCCTTAACGGTATTTTTTCAAAACACACAGGCCTGCCCCTTGAAAAGATAGAGGTTGATACTGAAAGAGATTACTTCATGTCCGGTAAGGAAGCCAAAGATTACGGCATAGTCGACGAAGTAATAGAATCAATAAAAAAATAAGGTATTATTATGAAAGACAAAAAAACGAGGAAGCAGTACGATGATTTACTTAAATGCTCTTTTTGCGGAAAGGGGCAGAAAGAGGTCAGGAAGCTGATAGCAGGCCCCACGGTTTATATATGTAATGAGTGTGTGGGCTTGTGCAATGAGATAATGGCTGAGGAATTCGAGCCTTCCTTTGATATCGGCATTGCCCGCAAACTCCCGACCCCGAAAGAGACAAAGAAATTCCTGGATGATTATGTTATCGAGCAGGAGACGGCAAAAAAGATACTTTCAGTTGCCGTCCACAATCATTATAAAAGGATAAACAGCCCGCAGCAGTCCGAAATTGAACTCCAGAAAAGCAATATAATACTTATCGGCCCCACAGGCACCGGCAAGACCATACTTGCCCAGACACTCTCAAGGATACTTGACGTCCCTTTTGTCATTGCCGATGCCACAACGCTCACAGAAGCGGGATATGTGGGCGAGGATGTTGAAAATATAATACTGAAACTCCTGCAGGCAGCGGATTACGATGTTGAAAGGGCACAGCGGGGCATTATATATATTGATGAGATCGATAAGATAAGCCGCAAGACCGAGAACGTGTCCATAACCAGGGACGTATCAGGCGAAGGGGTCCAGCAGGCGCTTTTGAAGATTATTGAAGGCACCGTGGCAAATATTCCGCCCCAGGGAGGGAGAAAGCACCCGCAGCAGGAATTTGTTCAGGTGAATACAACAAATATTCTGTTCATATGCGGCGGGGCCTTTGTAGGACTTGAAAAGATAATAGAGGAGAGATTAGGGAAAAAAGTTGTAGGCTTTGGTTCCGAACCCACCGGCATGCGCAATAAAAAGATCGGTGATACCTTAAAGATGGTGCAGCCCCAGGACCTCATCAGGTACGGTCTGATTCCCGAATTCGCGGGCAGGCTTCCGGTTGTTGCAACGCTTGGAGAGCTTGGAGAGTCCGCGCTTGTCCGGATACTCACGGAACCGAAGAATGCGCTTATAAAGCAGTACCAGAGGCTGCTTTCTTTTGACAATGTAAAACTTAAATTTACGGCCAGGGCATATTCAGCAATAGCCAAAGAGGCAATAAGACGCAAGAGCGGCGCACGGGGTTTAAGGGCTATTCTGGAAGAGGTCATGCTTGATATCATGTATGAAGCCCCGTCCCGGACCAATGTTAAAGAGTGTGTAATAACCGAGGATGTGATAAACAGGAAGGAAAAACCGATTCTCACTTACGAAGAACAGGCCGAGTCAGCATAAAGAAAAACGTTCACAGGGAACAGTTGTCACGGTGCAGAAAAACAGATCCGTTTTTCCTTGGATGTTTTATCTGAATTAAACCAACCGGCATGACTGATTGTGCTGCTCTTTTCCACACATCTAATTCTTTAAATTTCTTCTGCCCCCTGACAACTGCTCCCTGCCCCCTGTGAATGGTTACGTTTAATGTTTACTGATTTTCCTCTTTCAACTCCCCGATCAACCTGAATTTATTATATCTCTCTTCAAGGAGTTCGTCGAAAGATTTGTCCTTCAATTCATCGAGCCTACGGCTTAATGCAGCCCCTATAGCTGAGGCGGCTTCTTCCCTGTTTCTGTGCGCGCCGCCAAGTGGCTCCGGGATAATTTCGTCAATCACCCCGAAATCACGAAGGTTCTGAGAGGTCAGTTTCAGCGCCTCAGAGGCGTTCTCATATTCTTTTTGTCCGATAGTACTGCCGTTTTTTTTCCATAAAATAGCTGCGCATCCTTCCGGCGAAATTACGGAATAAACGGAATGCTCAAGCATGAGAACCCTGTCTCCCACTGCAAGCGCAAGCGCCCCCCCGCTGCCGCCTTCGCCGATTACAATAGATATGACAGGGGTTTTAATTAAGAACATTTCCTGAAGATTCTGTGCGATCGCCTCTGCCTGTCCTCTTTCCTCTGCGCCTATTCCGGGATAAGCCCCCGGTGTATCAATTAATGTAATTATCGGTTTTTTGAATTTTTCGGCAAGCTTCATTATCCTCATGGCCTTGCGGTATCCCTCGGGATGGGGCTGGCCGAAGTTTCTCTCAATCCTTTCTTTTGTGGTCCTGCCTTTCTGATGCCCGATTACAGCAACGGGCATACCCTGGAACCTTGCAAATCCGGCAACAATGGCATGATCGTCGGAGAATCGCCTGTCACCGTGTAATTCAACAAAATCCTCCATTAAAAGATCTATGTAATCAAGTGAATACGGCCTTTCAGGATGACGGGCGATAAGGGTTTTCTGCCAGGGTGTTATCTTTGAAAAAATGTCCGCCCTTAAGTCCCTCGCCTTTTTTTCGAGCTTTTCTATCTCCGAGGTAATGTTCATATCCCTGCCGTCTGCAAGGTTTTTGAGTTCCTCGATCTTATTCTCCAGCTCTGCGACAGGCCGCTCAAAATCAAGATAATAATGCATAAACACTCCGTATAAATGAACAATTATTGAATTTATTTCTATTAAACTTAAAACTATTTATTCTCATAATTCGTAATTCATGACCCCCTATGACTTTCCATTTAATCTTACCCTTTCTTTTCCTAAAAGTTCTTCCACCTCTGCCAGCATTTCCTCTGAGGGCAGGACATGCCGGCTGGTTGAAAGAAGGGTTTCCCAGTTTTTCGGGGAGATAATTTTTAAATAGACACGATAATCACCTGTATATTTTGAAAATATTTTATCGAGCTTCGGGATATCTTCCGGCTTTGTATCATTAAACATCGTCAGGGTAAGTGATTTATTTGCAGTGGCCGGAGAGCCCGGTGTTTCCTTTGGCCCCGCGGATCCCCCGTTATTTTTAGAACGCGGTTTGCGGGCTGCGTTCTGTTTTTTCAGCCGGCTGCTCTCTTTGATTGAGACAATCTGTTTTGCAACTATTTTTGTCCCTTTGTCGGTTTTGTCTAAATAACCGGCAACAAGAAGAGGCGTGTCCTCCGTAATCAAATCCTGCGCTTCCTGGTAGACATCCGGGAAAACTATAACCTCAATTGTGCTGTACATGTCCTCCAGGGTGAGATAAGCCATCAGGTCTCCTTTCCTGGTCTGTATCTTCTTAATCCCCCTTACAATCCCGCCCAAATTCACTTCCTGTCTGTCCTGAAGTTCCAGGAGTTCGGTGGTAGGAATTACATTGAGCTTATCTAATATGTCTTTATATTTGTTAAGCGGATGTCCTGTGATATAAAAGCCGAGCGCCTCTTTCTCCATGGCAAGGAGTTCCGACTCGCTCCACTCTTCTATTATCGGCAGCCTCTCTGTCGGCGCCTCGTTTATATCACCAAACATGCTTTCCTGTCCAATGCTCACCTGTTTCTGATAGCGCACGGCAGCTTCCATTACATCCGGCAGCGCTTCCATTAACTGCGCCCTTTTTCCCATCGAATCCATTGCCCCGGCCTTGATAAGGCTTTCAATCACCTTTTTGTTTACCCGTCTTGAATCCGCTCTCAGGCAGAAATCGGAAAAAGAACTGAAGTTTTTTTCCCTTCCGGTCTCGACAATGGCGTCAATGGCTGAGCTGCCCACGCCTTTAACCGCCTCCAGGCCGAACCGGATCGAGTTGCCCGTGACCTTGAACTCTCTCGTGCTTTCATTAATGTCGGGTGGAAGAATCCTGATCCCCATTTCCTTGCATTCATTAATAAAGACAACAACCTTTGCCGTATTGTCCATGTCAGCGCTGAGTGATGCAGCCATGAATTCAACCGGGTAATGCGCCTTTAAATAGGCTGTCCGGTATGCGATGAGGGCATACGCTGCAGAGTGCGATTTGTTGAAGCCGTATTGTGCAAACTGGAGTATCAGGTTATAAAGGGTTGCGGCCTTTTTTTCGGAGACCTTGTTTGCCTTTAATCCCCGGATGAATATATTCTTCATCTTTTCCATTTCTTCAGGGTTTTTGCCGCCCATGGCCTTTCTGAGAATATCCGCCTGTGCAAGGCTGAAGTTCGCCATTTTGTGGGCGATTTCCATGACCTGCTCCTGGTAGAGGATTATCCCGTGAGTTTCCCCGAGTATCTCATCCAGTTTCGGCAGGCCGAGTTTGGCTAATGAGCCGGTAGGTTTTGAACCCGAAGAAGAAGGCTTGTTGTTTTTCCCCTGGATATATTCATCAACCATGCCGCTTCCGAGGGGGCCGGGCCTGTAAAGGGCGACAAGGGCGATCAGGTCCTCAAAGACATCAGGCCTTAACCTGGCCAGGAGGTCTTTCATGCCCGAACTTTCAAGCTGGAATACCCCCGAGGTCCTTGCATTGCAAAGCAGGTCGAAGGTGGTCTTATCATCAATGGGAATATCATGCGTAGAAAACGCCCTGAAATTATCCCCTTTCTCTTGCTTCAGGGAATCATTGATTATCTTTTCAGCCTTGTCGATTATTGTCAGGGTCTTAAGGCCGAGGAAGTCGAATTTCAGGAGCCCGAGCTTTTTGATTGCATCCATATCAAACTGCGTGACTATCGCCTCATCATTAGGCGCTTTATAGAGGGGCAGGAAATCGGTAAGCGGGTCCGGCGATATCACAATCCCTGCTGCGTGTGTTGATGCATGCCGTGAAATACCTTCAAGGATTTGCGCAACATCAATTAATTCCCTGATCTCAGGATTTGATTCATATATTTCTTTGAGTTTCGGCTCCATACCAATGGCGGTTTTCAACGTGATTTTCGGGACAAAAGGGACGAGTTTGGCAACCTTGTCCACATCCGTATACGGGATATTCATTGCCCTTCCCACATCCCGGATAGCTGCCCGGGCCTGCATTGTCCCGAACGTTATGATCTGGGCTACATGGTCCTTGCCGTATTTATTGGTCACATATTCAATAACCTCACCGCGCCTGTCCATGCAGAAGTCCACGTCAATATCAGGCATGCTGACCCTTTCAGGATTGAGGAATCTCTCAAACAGCAGGCCGTACCTGATGGGATCAATGTCCGTAATATCAAGGCCGTATGCTGCCAGGCTGCCTGCGGCTGAACCCCTTCCGGGACCTACGGGGATGTCCTTGCTTTTTGCATACTTAATAAAGTCCCATACTATAAGAAAATAGGAGGAAAAGCCCATTTTCCTGATCATGTCCAGCTCCATCAGCAGTCTTTCCCGGTAGTTGCCGGGTATGTCTCCATTCAACTTCTGTTTAAGTCCCTCTTCCGTGAGTTCCTGGAGATAGTTATTATCATCCACGCCGTCAGGGAGTTCGTACTTAGGCAGACTGAACTTGTCGAATTTGAAATCAAGATTGCATTTTTCAGCGACTTTTCGCGTATTTTCAATGGCTTCAGGTATGTCTTTAAATGCCTCTTTCATCTCATCCGGGCTTTTAAAGTAAAAGGTGTCCTTTGAAAATCTCATCCTGTCCGTATCCTGGAGAGTTTTCCCTGTCTGGATGCAGAGCAGCACGTCGTGCGCCTTTGAATCCTCCCTGTTTAAGTAGTGGCAGTCATTGGTGGCAACTATGGGTATGTGAGTGTCCCGACTCAATTCAATAAGTTGTTTATTGAGTTCTTCCTGTTCCGGCAATTCATTAGCCTGTATCTCTATGTAGAAATTATCAGCGCCGAATATCCTCCTGTATTCAAGGGCCGTCTCCCTTGCCCTGTCTATCATTCCCGAGGCGAGATACCGGGGTATCTCGCCTTTCATGCATGCGGAAAGGCCGATAAGGCCGCCGCTGTGCTGTTCCAGGATGTCTTTATCAATCCTCGGCTTGTAGTAAAAGCCTTCAAGATAAGCGCTGCTTACGAGCCTCGTAAGGTTCCTGTAGCCGTTGATGTCTTTGCACAGAATGACCAGGTGGAATGATTTATCCGAAGTGTCTGTTGATTCAGCTCTGTCAAAACGGCTCTTCGGAGCTATGTATACTTCACAGCCGATAATCGGTTTCAGGCCTGCTTTGGAGACCTTATTGTAAAATTCGATTGCACCAAACAGGTTTCCATGATCGGTCATTGCCACAGCCGGAAGTTTATACTCCCCGGCCTTTGCAATCAGGTCTTTAATCCTGATTGCTCCGTCAAGCAGGCTGTATTCGGTATGCAGATGAAGAGGTACGAA
This sequence comes from Nitrospirota bacterium, assembly GCA_011040095.1. GTDB lineage: Bacteria > Nitrospirota > Thermodesulfovibrionia > UBA6902 > UBA6902 > BMS3ABIN06. The sequence goes on along the minus strand of DRDE01000118.1, from coordinate 5,575 downwards.
TCCGGAATGCATGGGGAAATTTTAAACTATCGATGAAAGCTTAGTCAAACAGATTGAGCCGATAGCTGCCTTTCGGCGGCAAGGATTTGTAAAAATCAAACAACTCCCCCAACCCTCAGACGGTTTTATGTTGCAATGTTGCGCAACTATGCTGATTTAAAATATTTATAGCATCTATAAGCATCTTGATTTATTTAATTTTTATGGTTTAATACATATATAGGGAAGGGCGAATTGAGAGCTTCAGTAATCTGTGTTAGCAACTTATGAAAAAAAGAACCGTTGATAGAATACCTGCAAATCTGGAGGCCGAGTTTTTCTGGAGCGAAAAAACAAACTCCGGAACCGTAGCTGATCTTTCGGAAAACGGTATGCTCATTAATACACGGATGTGTCTTCCTGTAAGAGCAAAATTTGATGTTCTTATCTCACTGGAAGAAGATATTCTGAAGGTTCCCGTCAAAGTTTGCAGACTGGTCAAGAAAGGCAATTTATCCGATGCCGTAGGCGTTGAAATTTCAAACCCTCCCAGGAGGTACCTGGACCTTGTAGACAGTCTCAGATGGAAGCGAATAAAGGCCCCCTCAACAAGGGGGCAGGTAATAAGGTTATTTGTCTGTAATGTTTGTCACCATATCTCATTTGACCATGCGCCGATAAATTGCCCTGTTTGCAGTTCAAAAATCGAAAGTTTTGAAAAAGCGCCTGAAGCAATAAAAAGACCTGTCAACTTTACCGATCTTACTGAATTTGAAAAGAAACATATCCCGCTTATAACAATCTTAAAAAACAACGGATATGTTGATGTGCATGTTACGATCGGCGAGATTGAACATGGAATGGATATTGACGACCACATTACATTTATTGATTTTTATTTTAATGATTCCGTCCTTAGTAAAAAATGTATCTCAAGAATTAATTTTAATTGCAACAGAATATTATATCCTCTAACAACTCTCCGCTTTAACACTGAAAACCCGGGAGTTCTTACGGTAGTCAGCAGTTGTATTGCACATGGAAACTGGCTGGCTAAAGCCAGTTTTTAGACTACCCGTAACCGTGGGCATTTGACCGGATATTTTGCGTAACGGTTATCTGAAAAGGCCGTATCTTTACCTGCATAACCATTCCACATAAAAATAGAGTCATCTTCCGGTCTGCTTCCTTGGACAACCCCGCCGTTAATACGTGCTTTTTAAGCCACACTTCCTGGCAGCCCGGCCAATTACCTTCAGATGGCTCTATTAAGATTGATGCGATGCCCCGGTGGTAAAGCCTTGAGCTCTTTTTAAATGGGTGCTTTGGTAGATGTTTCAGGCTTCCTCTTTACTTAAGAGGCTTGCTCACCGCATCCACTCCCGCTCCCAAACTCATTTGCTTGATCCTCAGGCTTAATCTCATCCAGGGTATCGCAAACTCTTCTTCTACTTATATTTTAACTCAATTTTATATATTGTCAACCCCCCGTTAGACGGGATCGATACTAATAAATATACCACCTGAGAATATCCTCTCCCCAGAGAAGGGCGGCAAGTGCGCCGAGCGCAAGATATGGACCAAAAGGGATTTTCGACCCCCACTCTCTTCCTTTTAAGAGGATGAGCGAAACCCCTGTTATTGAACCCAGAAGGCTTCCCATGAATGTTGTCAATATAACCCCTTTCCACCCTAAAAGCCCCCCGACCATGGCCATCATCTTGATATCCCCCCCGCCCATTGCATCCTTTTTAAGTATTGCCCTCCCCAGTATAGCAATTAAATAGAACCCCCCTCCTCCTGCCAGGAAACCGGTGATCGACGCCTTGAAGCCCAGGGATTCGACTCTCAAAAAAGGATCGGGAAGTATTGTAGACCCCAGGATAATCGCAAGAGGAATACCGGGCAAGGTTATGCTGTCCGGTATGATCTGATGTTCAAGGTCTATAAAAAAAATTACTATCAGCGATGAGGTAAAAGCAAAATAAACTAATAAAACCCACGGTGAATCATAACCGAACCTGTTCAGCACCAGGACATACAGGACGGCATTAAGAAATTCAACGAGGGGGTATCTGACCGACAGCTTTGCTTTGCATTGCCTGCATTTTCCCATGAGCAGGATATAGCTTAATGCCGGGATATTATCATAAAACCTGACCGGGGTCCCGCATGAGACACATCGCGATGAAGGACTTACTATGGACAAATCTCTTGGCATGCGGTAGATGCATACGTTAAGAAATGAACCTGTTATCAAGCCAAAAATAAAACATGCAATATAAAGCATCATTCAGGAAGCTTACTCATATTTCCGGCCTGATGCTTATACTTATCTGCAGCCTCTTTAAGGTGACGCACTTCATCAAGGGCCTGCTGTATAATAAAGTCTTTCAAAACATCCTTCTCTTCCTCTTTAGCTGTTTCCCCGAGTTCCACAACCCTCCTGCCTATATCCCGGTAAAGAGCGTCTATTTTATTTTCAAGCTTGCTGCTCTGAAAAAGAAGTTTTGCAACCGATGTCTCGGCCTTTGTTCTTTCAGCAATAAAATTTGCAATCCACTTGATGCGGGTCACTCCCGTAGCCAGGCTTTTTCTTGTTTTGTCTATCATATCTCCCTCCTAACTCTTAATTAATTCCGGTCTTCCCATCCACTTTTTCTGCAATGTCTCCGTGAGCAGGGGATGTCCGGATAAATCGGGTTTATTGTCTATCAGGTCAAACGCTTCTCTTCTTGCACTCTCAAGCACCCCGATATCCCTTATTATATCAGCAATTTTCAGCCCGGGAATTCCCGATTGCCTGGTGCCGAAAAAATCACCCGGCCCCCTTATGGCAAGGTCCTCTTCCGCTATCCTGAATCCGTCACCCGTTGACGCCATTGCCTTCAGCCTTCTCCTTGCATCTTCACTGAAAGGCGGATATGCCATAAGCAGGCAGTAAGAGTCATAAACACCCCTTCCGATCCTTCCCCGGAGCTGGTGGAGCTGCGCAAGGCCGAATCTCTCGGAATGCACAATAAGCATAAGAGAAGCATTCGGCACATCTATCCCGACCTCGATTACCGTTGTTGCCACAAGCATATCAATGTCTCCTGATTTAAACATTGCCATTACAGCTTCCCTTTCATCGCGATGCATTTTACCATGAACCAGGCCTATCTTCCTTTCAGGGAAAATTCTCTTGAACGCCTCAGCGCCGTCAATAGCGGACTTGAGATCAAGTTTTTCAGATTCTTCAATAAGAGGATATACCACATACACCTGTCTTCCCTTAGACAGCTCCCCTTTTATTAAAGAGTATATCTTATCCTTTTGAGATGGAAAAAACACCTTTGTAACAACGGGCCTGCGTCCTGCGGGCAGCTCGTCTATTACTGCTATATCAAGGTCTCCGTACAGTGTCATCGCCAGTGTCCGCGGTATGGGAGTGGCGGTCATTATCAGTATATCAGGATTAAACCCCTTGCGTCTGAGGGTAGCCCTCTGAACCACTCCGAACCTGTGCTGCTCATCAATTATTGCTAGGCCGAGATTTTTAAACTGCACATGCTCCTGTATCAGGGCATGTGTTCCAATGATGATCTGAGCATTCCCGCCGGAAATATCATCAACAGGTTTATCTTTTATGCCTGAAGTCAAAAGCGCCACATTTAATCCAAGTGATTCGGCCATTCCATGTATATTGATAAAATGCTGCTCGGCTAAAAGTTCGGTCGGAGCCATCAGGCATGCCTGGTAACCGTTTTCAACGGCAACGAGCATTGAGACAAGGGCCACAACGGTTTTGCCGCATCCGACATCTCCATGCACAAGCCTGTTCATGGGTGAGGGTTTCTGCATGTCGGACTTTATCCCTTCCAGAACACGTTTCTGTGCGTTGGTGAGTTCAAAAGGGAGGCCCTGCAAGAATTTATTGACAAGATCATTTTTAAGTGTGAAACTTATCCCCCTTTCTATGATCTCCTTTTTTTTCAGGAGCGCAAGCCCGAGTTCCAGCAGAAAAAATTCATCAAAGACAAGACGCCTGTGTGCAGGAGCCGTCCCCCTGTTCAAGGCGTTTACATCAGTGAATTCCTCAGGGAAATGCGCCTCCTTAATTGCCCATTGCAGGGATTTCAGGTCGTTCCTTCTGAGAATATCTTCTGGCAGATAATCCTCAATTACAGAAGCGTAAGTATTTATTGTATTGAAGATCAATGTCCTGATCTGTTTCGGTGAAATACCTTCAGTGGCTTTATATACAGGCACAATTCTTGATGTATGTATAAGCTTGTCTTCTCCTTCGACCAATTCAAAGTCCGGGTTTTCCATTTCAAGTCCGATACCCGTATATGGATTGCCTTTTACTACACCGCTTAAAATAACCTTTGCGTTTTTTATAAAATATTTTTTCAGGTAGGGCTGGTTAAACCATTTGGACTTGAGGGAACCGGTTTTATCGGCAACAGTAAGTTCAAAGATTTTCATTCTCTTTCTGGGGGTCGTGATAACTTCCGCCGAAACCACCTCACATAAAGTAGTCTCTTGATTTCCGCACTTAAGGTCGCATATCTTTTTAAGATTCTTTCTGTCTTCGTAGCGCCGGGGGAAATAGAAAAGAATATCTTCGAGAGTTTCAATGCCAAGACGTTTGAGGAGTCCGGCCCGGGCCGGGCCGACCCCTTTCACATATTGGACAGGGGTATCTTTTAATATATGGGGGCTGAAACCGGAAGTTTGTGGCCGGGTGATATCCTTACTCTTGTTGTTCATCCTCAGAGGCTTGGTCCTCTTGGGCCGGGGTCGTATCGGCTTCGTTTATTTCGCTTTCTTTCTGAAGCTCTTCAAGCTGAGTTTCAATCTCTCCCTTTCTCATCCTGTTATACTCTGTTTCACTGATTATATCAATATCCCAGCCAGTAAGTTTCATCGCCAGTCTCACGTTCTGCCCCTTTTTGCCGATAGCGATCGAGAGCTGCTGGTCATTGACAACAACCAGCGCGGACTTCTCTTCTTCATTTACTCCTATGCTCTCCACACTTGCAGGACTTAATGCCTTTGCTATAAGCGTTCTCGGATCATCCGTCCAGGGTATTATGTCGATCCTTTCGCCTCTCAGTTCCCTGACAATCGATTGCACTCGTGTGCCTTTCATGCCCACGCATGCGCCAACAGGGTCAACCATGGAATTCTTTGAATAAACCGTCAGTTTTGTCCTGTCACCAGCCTCCCTTACAATCCCTTTTATAATAACCATGTCTTCGTAAATTTCCGGGATCTCCATTTTGAAAAGCTCTGCAACAAAGTTCGGATGGGTCCTTGAAAGCAGAATCATCGGTCCCCTTGGAGTCACCTTTACTTCTTCAATATATGTCCTGATTGTTTCACCCCTTTTAAGGGTCTCGGTAGGCAGCGTAAATTTTATCGGAAGTGTCGCCTCCGCCCTGCCTAAGGCTACGCAATAAGAGCCTTTTTCCCTGCGGATTACCACCCCGCTAACAATCTGTCCCGCTTTATCCTTATACTCCTCAAAGATTGCCTCTTTTTCAGCCTCACGCACGCGCTGGAAGAGCACCTGTTTTGCCGTCTGGGCTGCAATTCTTCCGAAATTCTC
>DRDE01000117.1 GCA_011040095.1 Nitrospirota bacterium | reverse complement strand
GTCGGAACAAACCAGAGGGCGTATGATTTCGCTAATAAGCTGGGAGAAAAAATGGAATCGGGATATCGCCTCATAGGGTATATTGACAAGAATATTTACCGGCCCAAAGAAGGGATGAATCTTCTGGGAACAATAGAGGACTTTTCCACAGTTATGAAGAACAATGTCATTGATGAGATTGTTATTGCCCTGCCTATCAAGTCATATTATGAAGAAATTCAGGAAATTGTGCAAAAGGCGGAGGAGCAGGGAATAGTGATACGATATCTTCCGCAGCTCTTTAATACCAGGGTTGCTGAATCAAGGGCCGAAATATTTGAAGATGTTCCCATACTGACAATGCAGTCCGGGCACCAGAACGGCTGGCAGTATGTAACAAAACGTGCCATAGACCTGATATTGGCATCTGTTTTAATAACTTTAACATTGCCTCTGATGGTATTTGCAGCCATTGCCACTAAACTTACATCGCCCGGTCCGGTTTTGTTTATTCAGGAAAGGATTGGATATAATAAAAGAGTATTCCGGTTTTATAAGTTCCGGACTATGGAAGCAGGTGCGGAAAAACAGCAGGCACAGCTTGAACACCTGAATGAGATGGATGGCCCTGTATTCAAGATCCAGAACGACCCGAGAATTACCAGGGTTGGCAAATGGCTTCGGAAATGGAGCATAGATGAACTCCCCCAGCTTTTCAATGTTATTAAGGGAGACATGAGCCTGGTAGGCCCCAGACCTCTTCCATTGCGGGATTTCAATAATTTTGAAAAAGACTGGCAGCACCGTCGCTGCAGTGTGCTTCCGGGGATGACGTGTACGTGGCAGGTGAACGGCAGGAATAAAATCTCATTTGAAGACTGGATAACGCTGGATATGGCATATATAGACAACTGGAAGGTCACTGATGACTTAAAAATACTTTGTAAAACAATTCCGGCTGTTATGAAGAAGAAGGGGGCTGCATAACGGCGCTGCTTGTCAAGATTCCCTGAAACCGGCTAAGATAAACAGGGAATAACAATAAACAGGAGAATGTACATGAAAATCAGGATTCCATATTTTTTAGCTATACTCATAACGTTTTTTGTTTGGCCGGTTTTATTAGGCGGATGTGCGTCAACAGGTAAAAAAGTAGAAGATATTTCTGATACTCCTTCTGTATCAGATGATGTTCCGGAAGAAATAAAGATCACGGAATTCATTCTCGGGGCAGGAGATACGATTGAGATTGCGGTTTACCGCCATGATGATTTAAAAAGAAGTATCCGGATAGATACTTCCGGGATTATAACATATCCCTTAGTCGGCGATATCAAGGCAGCAGGGCTTGGCATATTACAATTCAGGGACGATATCCGGGCCGGACTTTCAAAGTATATTGTCAACCCGCAGGTATCGGTTAATGTTACCTCTGTTCAGAGCCGGAAGTTCTCAGTCCTTGGTGAGGTCAAAACTCCCGGAATTTTCAGCCTTGAAAGTCCCACTACCTTTCTTGAGGCAATGGCCAAAGCCGGGGGATTTACAATAGATGCAAAACAAGAAAACGTCCTGCTCATAAGGGGTGGTGTGAATACAACCGAATTAGTGACACTTAATCTGGAGGAAGCCTTAAAAGAGGGGGATCTGGAACAAAACGGCTATGTCCGGAAAGGTGATGTCATATATGTGCCTGCAACAATTATCGCGAATGTAAGCAGGTATGCCCAGCACATTTCAAAAATAATAGCGCCTATGCTTTCGCTGGAACAGGGTTATTTTATCGGCCAGCAGATCGAAGCTGCATCAGGTTCTAAAGCTACTTCCAGAACTACTTCTATCACGGTTAATCCTCCGTCTCCTTGATCCTTGATCCTTAACCCTAAGATTAATTATAAAAGGAGAATGTGTTATGAAAAACGAGAATATTACAGGTACGGTTTGCAAATTTGGCATCACAGATTCAACAGGCAAAGGCAATATGAAGAACTTAATAGTTGGTTTCCTGATGTTATTTATAATGGTTTCATTAGTGTATACCTATGATGCATCAGCGAAGAAGAATATAGTCACAAACATAGTTGTTACATTCAGACCACCGGCGCCGGAGGAGCAAAAGACTATTGCCCGTAAACTTGAACTTACAGAGGAACAAAAGGCAGAGATGAAAGTGATTAACGGGAAATACAGGCAACAGTCTATGGCATTGAAAAACAAATACAATGCAGCTTATAAGGATGTTGTCCTGTTGATGAAAGAGGACAAGCCAAACAAAGAAAGAGTTAATCGGGAATTAAAAACTTTCCACAATATTCATTCACAAGTAGTTGATGTGGAGGTGCAATACTGGATGGACCTTAAGACAATTCTCACTCCTGCACAGAATAATAAACTGTGGGAGATTTTTGAAAAGGGCCGAATAAGAAAGTAGATGAATCATAATAGTTCAGCCATCAGCTTTCAGCGTTCAGCTCTCAGCTTACTGATAGCTGAGCGCTTACCATGAATCTGACAGGGAAAATCGCCTTAATCACAGGGGGTTCTAAAGGTATCGGCAAGAGAATAGCTTTAGAATTGGCAAGTAAAGGTGTGTCTGTTGCAATAAACTATGGGAATGACGATAAAAGCGCAGAAAAAACCGTTAATGAAATAATATCACTTGGTGGTAAGGCTGTTAAATTTAAGGCGGGGGTTGAACAATGGAGTGATGTTCAGGAAATGATCCGGTATGTAAAGGAGCATCTCGGTGAAATAGATATCCTTGTCAATAATGCAGGCATTGTGAAAGACGCCTCGATTGTTTACATGAACCCGGAGGACTTCAAGAATGTAGTGGAGACAAACCTCATCGGATGTTTTAATGCTACTAAAGCAGTCGCCCTGTCCATGATAAAACGCCGGAGGGGAAATATAGTCAATATATCTTCTCTGAGTGCAGTGACCGGCAACCCCGGGCAGTGTAACTATTCAGCCTCTAAAGGTGGGATAATATCCTTTACAAAGTCAATTGCCCGGGAGTTTGCGCCTTTTGGCATAAGGGTAAATGCTATCGCCCCCGGTCTTATTGACATCGGGATGACGGAAAAAATGGAAAGCAGACAAAAAGACAAGGTTATGTCCATGATTCCGGCAGGAAGATTCGGTAAACCCGGAGAGATTGCGTATGCAGCTCTATTCTTTGCATCTGACTTATCAAGTTATATAACCGGTCAAACCTTAATAATTGATGGCGGTCTGTCTATATAAGGAGGGCTATTATTCATGGAGAAATTCAGTGACCTTGAACAGCAGGTAAGGGAGATTATTGCCAAACAGATTGATATTGATATCTCAGCAGTAAAGAAAGATTCTTCTATTTCACAGTTAGGGGGAGACTCTCTTGTAGCGCTCCAGCTCCTGACGGTTTTTGAAAATCGCTTTAATATTACAATCCCTGATGATGATGCCGTGAAGATTGATTCGTTTAAATCTGCAGTGGATATTATTGAAAAACTATTAAAGAAATGAAAAAGAGAGTTGTTATAACAGGGTTAGGTGTCTTATCGGCCATTGGCATAGGAAAGGAAAGCTTCCGGAGCTCCTTGAAAGCCGGACACTCAGGGATAGGGAGGATAACACTTTTTGATCCCTCACCGTTCAAGTCCCGGATAGCCGGGGAAATAAAAGGATTTGATCCCTCCCGATATATTGACAGAAAAGATATCAGGTGGATGGACAGATTTTCCCAGATCGCAGTAGCGGCGTCACAGTTGGCAGTAGATGATGCAGGTATAAAACTTGATGGTGATGCAGGTATTATCATCGGCACGGGAACAGGCGGAATATTATGGCATCAAGACGCTATTGAGCAATATTTTTATCGGGGCCCTGCAAAAATGGACCCTGCCGACATACCTAAAATAATGTATAACTCAGCTGCAGGCCACATATCCATGAGATTCGGCTTGCAGGGTGAAGGTTATACAGTATCAACAGCCTGTGCTTCAGGCGCTCATGCCGTAGGAGAGGCGCACAGGCTTATAAGACATGGATATGCCGGGGTGATGATTGCCGGAGGCACGGATGTGCCGCTTAGTCCGCACCTGCATGGCGCATGGTGCGCCCTCAGGGTGCTTTCAACAAAAAATGATGTTCCGGAGGCTGCCAGTTGCCCTTTTGATAAAAACAGAAATGGTTTCGTGCTTGCAGAGGGAGCAGGCATCCTGATTCTTGAAGAACTTGAACATGCTTTATCCAGGTCAGCCAACATTTATGCTGAAATTATCGGATATGGGACATCTTTTGATGCAAGCCACATAACAGCTCCAAATGCGGGAGGTCAGATAATTGCCATTCAAAGGGCGCTTGATGACGGTAACGTGTCCCCTCAGGAGATAGACTATATAAATGCTCACGGCACAGCAACAAAAATAAATGATAAAGTGGAAACCAGGGCAATAAAGGAAGTTTTCGGTAAGCGGGCATATTCAATTCCGGTGAGTTCAACAAAATCCATGACAGGGCACACTATGGGCGCAGCCGGGGCAATTGAACTTATAGCGTGTTGTCTGACACTAAAGGATAATATAATTCCGCCGACAATAAACTACAGTGAGCCTGATCCGGAGTGTGACCTTGATTATGTGCCTAATAATGCCCGGGAGGCAAATGTTAATACGGCGCTTTCAAACTCTTTCGGCTTCGGCGGAAATAATGCGGTGTTGATTATCAGAAAGTAAAAATTTAATACGTGAATAGAAGCATCCCCTGATGAAGCGCCTATCCTGGAAAAGATAAAATCTTTGCCTACCCTTTTCCAAAGTTGGTACATGCATTTTGGCAGGAATCGTAAAAAAAATTTATGAGCAATTTCACTATGAATTGGTGATAATGATTAAGATTTAATGACGGTTGCACGTAAAATAGCAAAAAACACACTATTTATTTTTACCTCAGGACTCATATCAAAGGCAATTAGCGTTGCCTTTATAGTATATGCGGTTAGAATCCTGGGACCTTCAGATTTTGGTATTTATACACTCATAACTACTGTTGTCTTTTTTTTCTCTTTTTTTATTGATCTTGGAATAACTCCGATGGCAATAAGAGAACTTGCCAGAGACAGAGAAAAAATTGAGCATCTTTTTAACCATATCCTGACTCTTCGCCTCTCATTAGCGCTACTCCTTTATCCTGCATTGATTCTTGCGGTTAATCTTCTTGGCTATGACGATAGAATTAAGGCGCTTATTTATTTGATGGCTGTAGCCTTTATATTAACAGCATTTTCAGGTTCTTTTAAAATACTCTATTTCTCCATGGAGAAGATGCAGGTGCCTTCCGTTATAGAGGTTTTAGTGTCGTTTATCTCATCTTCAGCCGGCATTTTGATTCTTTATCTCGGTTATGGCCTGACAGGGCTTGTATTAGTTGTTTTGACAGGAAATGCACTTGGAGCGCTTATTTCAGGCATATGGGTCAGACGGTTTGTCATGAAGTACAGTTTTTCATTTAACAGGGTTATCTGGACCGACCTTTTAAGGCAAGCGCTTCCTTTTGGCATGATCGCTTTCCTTAATGGAATAAACAGACACATAAGTATAATTCTCCTGTCAAAACTTAGCGGTCCGTTTCCGCGTGATATTGCAATAGGATATTATTCGCCGGCGCAGAAGATGGCTTCATCGCTGATCCCTTTGGTCAGAAGTCTCAGGGTGGCTTCGCTCCCTACTATTTCAGGAAATATTGATAAGAAAAAAGTTGTTCAAAAAATATTGGAGAAAACCACTCAGTTTTCGTTAATCTGTGTAAGCATACCATTATTAATTGCAGCCCTGTTTTTTTCTCATGATTTAATGACGTTTGCTTTCGGCAGCGCGTTTAGCGAGTCATCTCCCGCCTTCCGGATACTTGGTGTTGCTTTTGCAATTCAGGCATTCAATACCCCTGCTATTTCAACACTTTCAGCAACAAAAGATATATATAAATTTGTTCCCTGGGCAACACTTTCTATTCTTATTACTATAGTTTTTTGTATAGTTCTTATTCCGGTAATGAGTTTTAAAGGTGTTGCAATCGCTGTTTTAATCGGTAATCTGTTCAGGGCAATGTCTGTGCAATTACTCCTGAGAAAAATAATGGGTATCAGAATTTTTATTCCTGCAAGATATATGAAGGGCTTTGTGATTTTATTGTTTATATCTTTATTGTCTTTTGTAATTAATAGCTTTGATGTACATTTTTTATATAGAATATTTACGGTGTTACTTGTATACATACTATGTGTATTGATTTTGTACAGGACTCAAATCGGGGAGTTCAGAAGCTTATTAAAAGCCGGGATATGATGCCGGATTGCAATAGCTTGATAGAACTGACAGTTATCTGCTGAGGAAGGAAAAGAAAAATTGAAGAAAAAGTTCAGGGGAGCAGGATATCCGGTATGAAAAAAAATAAAGTAGCGATAATAGGAATTGACGGCGGGACATTTGACATTATAGACCCTCTGTTAAAAAAGGGGGATCTGCCGAACATTGCATCAATTATGAAGAACGGCTGCCGGAGTGAGCTGACTACGACAATCCCACCCATAACTTTACCTGCATGGGTCTCACTTGCCACCGGTGTGAATCCCGCAAAACACGGCATTTATTATTTCTCGTCTGATACACATAAGACTTATGACGAAGGCCCGCTCGTCAATACAACGAATATAAAGGCAAAACCCCTCTGGCAGATTTTGACGGAGAATGACAAAAAATGTATTGCCGTTACAATTCCTTTTACATATCCTCCAATGAAGGTTGACGGCGCCATGGTATCCTTCCCGGTCAGGACAGGACAGATTGATAAGTTCCGCAGTTATCCACCTGAAATAATGGATGAATTAAAACGTGAATTAGATTTAGAACAGCAAAAGATCGAGAGTTTAAGACACATTTTAAATACATCCGCAAAGGGAGATGCTTCATCAAGGGTGGTTAGCTTGCACAAAAAGGCTGTTGAAATGATTACGGATGCTACGCTCTACCTGATGGATAAAGTAGACTGGTCTTTTCTTATGACCGTTTTCCAATCCTCGGATGTTATGCAACATTGCTTCTGGGCGCATATGGATAAAGATCATCCTTATTATAAAGCGGCGAACCATGAAAAATATGGCAATGTTATCTTCGATACTTACAGGAAAATAGATGCTGCTATCGGCAGGATAATAAAAAAAGCAGGAAAAGACACAACGTTTATTATCATGTCGGACCATGGCGCCGCCCCGGTCCACAAGTACTTTTTTACCAATAAATGGCTGATGAAAAAGGGATGGCTTGTCCTTAACGGGAAAAGGCCGTATAAAGTTGATATTAAAAGTCGCCCGCTGGAAAAAGTGTTGGCAAGAATAGGGATGAAGGGTTTTATTAGGTTTCTTCCTTATCATGTCAGAACCGCTAAAATCCCGTCCCCGAATAAAAGATTCCTCCCGTTGTCTGAACTGATTGACTGGAGTAAGACTAAGGCCTACGCAACCAATACAGGCATAAATATCAATCTGAAAGGAAGAGAGCCAAACGGTATAGTTGAACAGGGCGAGTATGACAGGACTTCAAATAATATAAGAGAAGAACTCTATAAGTTGCTTGATCCCCAGACCGGGGAAAAGGTTATAGACAAAGTATTCCGGCGGGATGAGATTTACCATGGCCCTTATCTTGAAGATGCCTATGACCTCTATTTCACCCCCGAAAGGTCACTCTACCTGCCCACGAAAAGCTTGAATTCCAGGGACATAATAGAGCCGTTGCCTGACAAGGAAATGTCTATGACGGCCCATCATTTTAATTGTATGAAGGGGATTTTTATGACCCAGGGTCCGAATATCAGCAGAAAATGCAGGCCTGACAGCCCCGAAATTATCGATATCCTGCCAACCGTCCTCTATCTCATGGGAATCAAGATTCCTGACAATGTTGATGGAAGAGTTCTTGAAGAGGTTGTAAATGAGGATTATCTCAGAGACAATCTTATCGGGTTTTCTTCTGCAAAAGCTTACGAGGGACATGAGGCCACTCCCATTCTAAAGCAGGATGAAGATGAGATAAGAAGACAACTAAGAAATCTTGGTTATATAGAATAGAGATGACGAGAAACAAACTTCTAATTATAATTGCGCTGGTGTTGGCGGCTGGATTTGCAGTCTATAGCAAAGTTGTAAAAATTCCACAAAAACAGGTGTTGTTACAGCAGGAAAGCTCTATCAGGGAGAGTGAGCCGGTAATTAAGGATGTTGCTGCAAACACCTTAGCTGAATCGCCATGGCCCGCCTTCCAGGCAGATATAAAGCACAGCGGACGAAGCATCTATAAAGGACTTGATAATCTCAAGAAAAAGTGGGTCTTTCAGGTTAACAGCATAGTAGAATCCTCTGTTGTTATAGGGGTGGACGGCTTTCTGTATTTCGGCGCTTATGATTCAAACTTTTATTCCATTACGCGATTAGGCAAGATGCGCTGGAAATTTCCGACACGCGGGCCTGTAAGGGCAACCGCTGCCATTGCGAAAGATGGAACTATATATGTTGCTTCAAGAGACGGGACTTTATATGCTTTAAATAGTCACGGGAAGGCCAAATGGATAAGGGTATTGTCTGAAAAACCGATAGATTCTTCCCCTGTAATAGGGCCTGATGGCACCATCTTCGTTGGCTGTCATGACGGGTATCTATATGCAGTAAACCCTGATGGCACATTACGATGGGTGTCGGAACCATTGGGACATATAAGCGCTTCTTCACCTGCAGTTGCGGAAGACGGCACAATCTATATAGGGTCTTACGATGGAAGCTTATACGCTTTAGACAATAATAATGGAAGGGTTAAGTGGAAATTCCAGACTTCCGGAGGGGTCCGGGCATCCCCTGCAATATCTGATGGAACTATTTATATCGGATCAAGGAGCGGGATATTGTATGCTGTAAACAGTAGCGGGACGTTGAAAT
>DRDE01000116.1 GCA_011040095.1 Nitrospirota bacterium | reverse complement strand
TTTTTTGCCGCAGCAATATTCTTCTTTGGGCTTGAATCTTAATGTGGGCGCCTCAGGAAAAAGGACCTTCGCGGAATTATTTGAAGTCAATCGATCAACCAGATTTTTTAATGCTCGAATAATTGAGAATCCGGAGTTTTTTTTAACAGGTCCAGATAGACGAGTAAATTCCGAACCTTTTCAATAGATACCTTGATTCCTTTTCTTCTTGTCCGACGGGTTAGTTGTTCAATTGTGTCTTTTGGGTGTTTTATTAACTCTGCAAGTATAATCACAGAGTCTGAATCTGATGGTAAGTCTGATTCAGCTATTGACTGTCTTATTTCATCTCTTCCTGTCTTTTGTATTTCAAAGATGTTGGGCTTCTTTGAAAAATAGATATAACGCCCGTTATGCTGATGTCTCTGTAGATTTGGATCATTTTTAAAGTGGGATAAAAAAGTATATGCCGACAATCCCAAAATGTCACTGATTTCAGAAGCGGTTAGCCCTGCCACCGATTGATCAATAATGCCTTTGAGAGTTTTATTGAGATTTCCAAACTTTGAAAAAAATATTTTCCTGTATTTCCATATTCCATATTGATCGAATTCAGGAATATCCGGTAAAACGTAAAAACTACTGTTATAATTATAGCTGGTATAAGCTTTCCAGTGTTTTAGCCGTCTTTTTATCGTTCGCTCAGAATAATTTAATAGTGATACCAGGTTAACCATATTGAATGAATACGGATGAGATTATCCGGATTTTTTATTGTGTTGACAGAGTGTTTTTTTTGCTGTAATTATTTATAATAATCCATGCTCAGGCTTCAAAAATTATCAGCAAGGAAGATAGAGAGAATAACTTTACTTACCAATCAGACTTGTGTTAAAATTTAGCTCTTTAAAAATAGAAAGGCGGCTTTATGGCTTTAGCAAAAGAACAGAAAGAGAATATAATTGAACAGTACAAATTACATGACGGTGATACAGGATCTCCCGAGGTGCAGATAGCCCTTATCAGTAAGCGGCTTAATGTTCTCAACTTGCATTTCCAGACTCATAAAAAAGATCATCACTCACGCAGGGGGCTTTTGAAGCTCGTGGGTCAAAGACGGAAGTTGCTGAGATACCTGAAATCAACTAACAAAGAAAGATATGACGGGATTGTTAAACAATTAGGCTTAAGAAAGTAGAAATGAATGACAAATGTTGAAATTGAATTTAAAGGAAAACCACTTTATCTCGAAACAGGGCGCTTTGCAAAACAGGCTGACGGTTCTGTTATCGTCAGATACGGCGACACGGTTATACTGGCAACTGCAGTCGCCAAAAAAGAAGCAAGAGAAAATATAGATTTCTTCCCTCTCACTATTGATTACCAGGAAAAGGCTTATGCTGCCGGCAAAATCCCCGGCGGTTTTTTCAAGAGGGAAGGCAGGCCCACTGAAAAGGAAGTCCTTACATCCCGCCTGATCGACAGGCCTACGAGGCCTCTTTTCCCGGATGGATTTTATTGTGAAACCCAGGGAATAGTCTCTGTTTTATCCTTCGGCAATGAAAACATCTCGGATATCCTCGGGATCATCGGGATATCCGCTGCCCTGAGCATTTCCAATATCCCCTTTGAAGGGCCTGTCGGCGCAGTACGGCTTGGTATACTCGCTGATTCTTTTGTTATTAACCCGGATCTCCAGGAGATAGAGGAATGTGATTTTACCCTTGTTGTAGCCGGCACGGAAAAAGCGGTTCTTATGGTAGAGGGCGGCGGCCTTGAGGTCTCGGAATCGGTGCTGCTTGAAGCCCTTGACATAGCGCATAAGGAAATAAAAAAGGTAGTTGACCTTCAGAAACAGCTTGTATCCCTGGCCGGTAAAACAAAAAGAACCGTTACACCGCCGCAGTTAGATGAAAAACTGCTGGAGTCGGTCTCAGGCCTTGCGCTTGAAAAAATAAAACAGGCCATCAATATTCCCGATAAATTATTGAGACAGGATACCCTTAACGATATCCTCAAGGATGTTATAACGGAACTGAACACAGGTGAAGATGATATCTCAAAAGATATCTCCTTCATATTTAATAAACTGGAAAAAGACCTTGTCCGGAACATGATCCTGGAGCAGGGGGTAAGAGTCGACGGACGTAAGCCGGATGAGGTAAGACAGATAAGCGCGGATGTCGGCATTCTTCCGAGGGCGCATGGTTCAGCCCTTTTTGTAAGAGGAGAGACACAGGCCCTTGCCGTGGTTACACTCGGGACAGCAGAAGACGAGCAGAGGATTGACGCCCTTGAAGGAGAGTCAAAAAAGGCGTTTATGCTTCACTATAATTTTCCTCCGTTCAGTGTGGGAGAGGTTAAGTTCCTCCGTTCAGCAGGCAGAAGAGAGATAGGACACGGAATCTTAGCGGAGAAAGCCATAAAGGAGGTTCTTCCGCAGAAGACTGAGTTCCCGTATACCATAAGAATTGTTTCAGACATACTTGAGTCGAATGGTTCATCTTCAATGGCTACCGTATGCGGCGGAACACTTGCCCTTATGGATGCCGGTGTCCCTATAAAGGCGCCTGTTGCCGGTATCGCGATGGGGCTTATAAAAGAGGAAGAAAAAACTGTTGTACTTACGGATATACTCGGCCTTGAGGATCACCTTGGGGATATGGACTTCAAGGTTACAGGAACGGCGAGCGGTATTACGGCATTTCAAATGGACGTAAAGATAAGCGGTGTAACCCGGGAGATAATGGCAAATGCCCTTGAACAGGCAAAAAAGGGCAGACTATATATTTTAGGAAAAATGGCTGAAATACTTCCCAGCCCTCGTGAGGAGCTTGCAACTCATGCCCCCAGAATTTTTACCATGAAGATAAAACCCGACAAAATCAGGGACGTAATCGGAACAGGCGGCAAGGTAATTCGGGGAATAGTCGAAGAGACCGGTGTGAAGATTGATATTGACGATACCGGCAGCATTAATATTGCATCAACAGACGAGGAATCGGCCCAGAAGGCGATAGAAATAGTAAAGGGAATAGTTGCAGAGCCTGAACTCGGCAAAGTTTATACAGGGAAGGTAAAAAGGATCGTGGATTTCGGCGCATTTGTAGAAATATTCCCTGGAACGGAAGGGCTGCTTCACATATCACAAATCGCCGACAAAAGGATCGAGAAGGTCACGGATGTCCTGAAAGAAGGGGAAGAGACAGTTGTCAAGGTCATAGAGATTGACAAGATGGGCAGAATACGCCTCAGCAGAAAAGAGGCCCTTAAAGAGCAATCAGGCTAAATTAAATATTCAGCTATAATCCTTAAAATCAAACCGGCAGCATTAAATGCAAAAACCAGGCTACCCGTTCACGGTTATCAGTTAACGGTTTACGGTTTTTCAATGCGTTATGCAACGTTTGAAGCACTTGAGTATATATTTTCTTCAACCGTTAACTGTGAACTGATAACCGTAACCCGTTACAATTAAAGATTGTATAATGTATAAAAAAATAATTCTCGACAATAACATCCCTCTCCTCATGGAAAAAGTAAATGCAGTGCATTCCGTATGCATCGGGATATGGGTAAAAGTTGGTTCACGCTATGAGAATCCCGGCAAAAACGGGATATCCCATTTCCTTGAGCATATGTTTTTCAAGGGGACCGGGAGCCGCACGGCACAGGACATTGCAACGGAAATCGACTCTCTCGGTGGAGAGTTAAATGCGTTAACTTCTACCGAATATACATTGTTTTATGTAAAGGTTCTTGATGAATATGTGGAGCAGGCCATTGCTATTTTGACGGATATATTCCTCCAGTCAACTTTCCCTGAAGCCGATATTGAAAAAGAAAAAAACATAGTAAGCGAGGAAATAAAAATGGTAGAGGACAATCCTGCCGACTATGTTTACGAATTGTTCAGCAAAGATATTTGGGGCGAAAAAGGACTCGGACAATCCGTTCTCGGCAGACAGGAGACAATCAGCTCATTTACAAGAAATGATCTTATAAATCACATAAACAGATATTACGGCACTGAAAATATTATCCTGGCTTGCAGCGGCAACTTCAATGAGGAAAAACTGCTTGAGCACCTGAATAGCACCATCGGCGCCTTGGAAAGAAAAGGCGAACAGGAAAGTGAGCCGGCCCCCGGATTCACGGCTAAAATAAATATAGTCACGAAAGACCTCTCGGAATCTCATATCTGTCTCGGGCTCAAAGGACTGCCTTACAGAAGTGAAGAGAGGTATTCCATGCATCTGCTTAATACGATACTCGGGTCCGGCATCAGCTCAAGGTTATTCCAGAACGTAAGAGAAAACAGGGGACTGGTATATTCTATTTATTCCTATCATGTGGCGTATTTTGATACAGGCCTGTGGGGGGTTTATGCCGGAACGGATAAGAAACATGTCGGTGAGGTTGTTAACCTGACTGTTGATGAGATAAAGGCCCTCCCGGATTCAATTACAGCCGACGAACTCCGGAGGGCCGGTGCCCAGCTCAAAGGCAACCTCATCCTTGCCCTTGAGTCAACAAGCAACAAGATGACGAATATAGCCAAACAGGAAATTTACTATGGGCAATATTTCTCCCCTGAAGAAATAATAAAGATGGTGGAGTCAGTAACTCTCGACAACGTGAGAGCCCTTGCTCAAAGACTTGTGGGGAACGGACCTCTTGCATTGACTGTGTATGGCAATGTAAAAGAAAATGACCTCAGAAACTCCTGCAAGCTTTTACAATAGCCTTTATCGACAGAGCCTCTTGCGAAAGGATTGCCATTGTTGTCATACCCGCGAAAGCGGGTATCCAGAAGTCTTTGATTTTAAAAAATACTGGATTCCCGATAAAAACCTCGGGAATGACGGATAAAGACTTTTGCAAGAGCCTCGATAGTAGCTATTTTTAATAATTTCCGCCATGTTTGATAAACTCGTAATAAATCCTGAAAAGCAGTTTTTTGTCATTCCCGTGAAAACGGGAATCCAGTCTTTTCAGGTAGTTACATGTTTCCTGGATACCCGCTTTCGCGGGTATGACGACTTTTTACGAATGTATCATGTTTAATTTCTCAAAAAAAACGCAGCCCCTTGCAAAACAGTCATCATATTGAGTAAATTTACTCAGAATGCTGAAAAAATTCAGAGCAGACCTTCATATACACACATGCCTTTCTCCCTGTGCAGGGCTTGAAATGTCCCCGTCGGCTATAGTAAAAACCGCCGGTAAAAAAAGCCTCGACATAATAGCCATAACCGACCACAACTCGGCGGAGAATGTCATTGCAGCCCAAAAAACCGCTGCTGACACTGAATTAACGGTGCTTGCAGGGATGGAGATAACATCATCCGAAGAGGCCCATATCCTTGCGCTTTTTGAGAGTGTTGAAGATATTTTAAAATTACAGGACATCGTATACGAAAACCTGCTCCCCGGCGAAAACGATGAGAAACGCTTCGGTGAACAAATAGTTGTTAATGAGAAAGATGAAGTATTAAGTTTTAATAAACGGCTGCTGATAGCGGCAACAGCATTGACGGCCTCTTCAATCGTCGATACAATTCATTCCATCGGGGGTCTTGCCGTAGCCTCTCATATTGACAGGGAGGCATTCAGTATAATTTCCCAGCTCGGTTTTATCCCGGACGATTTGGAGTTTGATGCACTGGAAATATCTCCCAGGACAAACAGGGAAGAAGCTTTAACTATGTTTGAAAATTATAACTCTTATGCATGGATTTCTTCCTCGGATGCGCATGATTTAAAAGACATAGGCAGAATAACAGCGAGCTTTTTTATGAACAAACCGACAATAGCCGAAATGACATTAGCCATGAAGAGTATTGACGGGAGAAGGCTAATAAAATAACCGTTCACAGTTATCAGTTTACGGTTCACGGTTTTTATTAATGGAAGATATGTCATTACACATACTCGACATCGCGGAAAACTCCATAACTGCGGGAGCGAGCAGGATCAGGATAAAGATCATTGAAGACATTAAGTCAAATCTGCTCCTCATAGAGATCGCTGATAACGGCAGGGGGATGGACACGGAAATGTTTGAACATGCCTGCGACCCCTTCTACACTACAAGAACGACAAGACGGGTCGGGCTGGGGATACCGCTGCTTGCACAGGCTGCAAGAGAATGCATGGGAGACATTAAAATATCAACGGAAAAGGGGAAGGGTTCAACAATTACTGCAACCTTTCAGTATAATCACATAGACAGGAAACCCCTTGGAGACATTGAAAAAACCATGATAGTGCTCATTGCCTCCAATCCCGGCATCGACTTTATACTGGAACATAAAAAGGACGGCCATTCTTATATACTCGACACAGCGGAAATCAAAAAAGAGATAGACGGAGTTCCGATAAATACACCGGCGGTAATAAAAATTATTAAAGACGATATAAGTGCATGGCTAAATCATACAAACAATATGATAGAATAATGTTCAATATTCAAACATATGCATTTGATATGGAAATTTCATTTCTTAATATATGCGTTACAAGTTACGGATTGCAGGTTGCGGGTCAATGACAAGAACTCATAACTCTCAAACCCGTAACTCTATAAGGAGGTCGGCGTAATGGAAAAAAAGGGTAGAATTTTAGTACTCGATGATGATCCGGTTATAACCCTGAGCTGCAAGAGGATACTCGGCGCTGAAGGCTACAGTATTTCAACGGTTGAAAAAGGAGAAGATGCCCTCAACAAACTTTCAAAGGAAGACTTTGACCTGTTAATTTCCGATGTCAGGCTCCCCGATATAAATGGGATGGAAGTGCTCAAAGAAGCACGCGTCATTAAACCCGAAACAGATGTTGTGATAATCACGGGTTATCCCACTCTTGAAGATGCCAGGGAATCAACAAGGCTCGGGGCCGCAGAGTATATTGAAAAACCCTTTACGCCCGATTTCATGCTTAATGTTGCGAAAAAGGTGTTTGACACAAGGGGATGGATACTCAGGCAGGCATTCATAGATGAATTCAGGGATTATGTCACCCCGCTGCGGGACAGGGAAAACCCGGTGATCTTTTATAAGGAAGGCACCTGGGCAAGGCCGGCAAAAGACGGATTATGGGAAGTCGGTTGCGACCTCAGGTACTGGATGTTATCAGGCGATCTTATGTATGTTGAATTCATAAAGGATATAGACAAATTGCAGGCAGGCAGGCCTTTTGCAAAAATCTATTCGAGCAGCGGAGAGGGCAAAGAACTGCTTTCACCAATGAATGCGGAATTAAGGGAAGTCAACACTAAGGCGAATGATGTCATGGTCGCCCTGCTTAAGGACCACCTGTCGGAAGGCTGGCTGCTGTGGCTGGCAAGGGTATTCCCTTTGGCCGCCGAATAGCTGATCAACGGCCATACTATTAAGTGAACATTACTTTTAACGATTTTTTTAATTTTTTATTTAAGAGAATGTATAATCAGGAGAAATTTTTTAAAAGAAGGTGTTTGTGAGATAGAAAATATGACAGGAAAAAGAGACTCATATGGATAGAGAGTAAGAACAGGATCATTATTTCATGTTGTGTAATTATAATATTCCTGCTATCTGCTCTGATGTTTGTAAATAATGCAAACGCTGCCTCCGGCATTAAAAAAGTCAGGCATTCCGTAAAACCTCTTGATCTTTCCCGGCCACCAACAACAGAAGAACTAATGGCTGCCGGGCAGTTGGGCGGGCAGCTTTATCCTACAGGGGATATAGAGATTGAAGATAAAAGTATCCAAAATAAAGCCATCAACCTTTCCTTTGGCCGGGCAATTCAGGAGTGGAACAGGCATGAATACAAAAAAGCCGTAAAGATGTTCAAAAAGCATGTTAAAGACTATCCTGACAGCCCCTGGGCAGATGAGGCTCTTTTACACGTTGGGTGTGATGCACGCTACAACGGCCGTTACACTGAGGCAGAACAGATGTTCAGCCGGATAATTGAGAATAATAAGGATAAAAAACATTTTGGCGCTAAAATGCTTCGCAATAAGGCCAGACAGCGTCTGGGCATTCTTAAATTACTCCAAAGCAACTTTAATGAGGCCACAAGCCATTTCCGTAAGCTTAAAGAAGAAAGCCCTGACTGGCGTCATCGGACATATGCCTCCCACTGGATTCAGAGAATATCAAGATACAAGTCTAATGAATTAGCTTTATTGAGTTGCGGTACTCAGGCTTTGGCCCATGTGTTGAAAAGAGACGGGAAGGAATCAGAGGCACGACAGGTTCTGGAAATTCTTCCAACTACATTAAAAGGCCAAAGCATACAGGACCTTAAATCCATAGCTGAAAGATATGGTTATAAAGTTAAAGGGCTGAAAGTTTCAGTCAAAGATTTACAAACTTTACCACTGCCGGCAATAGTGCAGATAAACGGGAAAAATGAAGGAGACAGGGGCCACTACTGGGTGCTGGAGAAAATTGAAAATAATGAATTAACGCTTTTTGACTCACAGAGCGGCAGGAGATTTCATCAGAGCACGGATGAATTTTCGAGGGAATGGGACGGAAACACGATTGTATTTTCAAATGGTGAAGCCCTTCCCAGAGTCATATTGACGGAAAAAGAAATGAAGCAGATATACGGAGGATGCTGCGGCGCACCGAGACCGGAGAGTAACCTGGGAGATCCGGGCAGCGGAGATAAAAGCGACTGCGGCGCTCCTGTCTGGAAGGTAAATGTAATCAATATGAATTTTTATGTCTCTGACACCCCGCTCTGGTATGATCCTTCAATAGGCCCTCCTGTGAGGATCAGACTCAGCTATAATTCTCAATCTGCTATAGCACAAAACGAACCCTTTGGAAACAAGTGGATGTTTAATTACGGCAGTTATATTGTTGAAGATACAGGAGGGAACGTTACCATCTTTATGCCTGACGGAAGGCGTGATGTATATACACCGGACGGATCAGGCGGCTATGTGCGTCCGTATAAGGTTTTTAATGATCTCACACAGATAGCAGCGAACCACTTTGAGCTGAGTTTCCCGGATGGCACGGTTTACATATATAACATTCCCGCAGGCACAAGCTCTCTCCAGCCGTTTCTGGTTGAGATCAGCGATGCTTACGGTCAGAGCCTTAATTTTACATATAACACTAATGTTCAACTTACCACAATTACTGACGCAACAGGCAAGACCACAACACTTTATTACAATACAGACGGGCTTATTTATCAGGTGACAGACCCGTTTGGCCGTTCAGCAAGTTTTGAATATGATGCAAACCGCAATCTTACCAAAATAACGGATATGGGAGGATACTGGGCGGGATTCGATTATGACTCGGATATTTATCTTACCAAAATAGAGAATGACAGAGGGATATGGGAATTTTACACAGAGCCGGCAGATGGTATTTATAATTTGTCTAACGATTACCCTGCTCCAGGGGATGCAATGTGGGAAGATTACAGAATCACTGTAAGAAATCCATTAGGCGGAAAGGAGGAATATCATTACACTGGGAATTTATTTTTTGGCTGGTATGTCAGCCCCAGAGATTATATGGATTATGTTAATTTTAATAACAATAATTTTAGAAGCAATGTCCCCAAAATCCGCTATGACTATACCCCCACTTATTCAGGCCAGAGAGGGGAAATAGGTAAGATAACTTATCCTGAAGGCGGATACATTCAATACGGCTATGACTCAAATGGCAATCGTACGAGTGTCACTGATTCTCACTGGCATGCTACTTCTTATACATATAATAATATGGGTCGTGTCACAACCATCACTGATGCAAAAGGCAATGTTACAACCATGACCTATGCTGCAAATGGAGTTGACCTGCTTGAGATACAAAACGGTCTTGGAACCATAACAGTGACATACAACAGCACACATGACGTAACATCAATTACAGACCGGCTCGGCAACACTACATCGTTTCAATACAACAGTTACGGCCGGATAACCCAAAGTACCGATCCGCTGGGAGTAGTTACCGGGTTTATATATGATGCAAATAACCGGCTTCAACAGATAACAAAGAGCGGTAGTATTCTGCAAAGTTTTACTTATGACAGCATAGGAAGGATAGACACTGCAACAGATGCTGCAGGGCTGACTTTAGATTACGATTACAATGATCTGAACAATATTACAAAAGCCACCTATCCTGACACTAAATTTACAAGCTATACCTATTCGAGTTGTTGTCCCCGTCTTATTGATTCTATTACAGACCGTTCAGGCAACATAACAAGCTATGCCTATGATGCAATGAAACGCATAATCGAATCCATTGATCCCGAAGGCAGAGCAGTTAAATATGAATATGATGCAAACGGCAACCTGGCCAAACTTATCGATATCAACAATAATGTTACTGAATTTGAATATAACCTTGACAACCGTCTTGTACGAAAAAACTATGCGGACGGCAAATATGAAACATAGTAATAGTTCAGCCCTTTACTGAAAAAAGAGGGTATAAAAAAAGTTCTTGCATTCCAAGTCATCCATATGTTACTGTGTAGATTATGGATTTGGATGTTAAATATCAAGGGAGGGTCGCAACAACCCAGGACGTAGAATTTATCAAAAAGTTAATCGCCGGGAACCCGCAGGATAGTCGCCGCAGCATATCGAAAAAACTCTGCGAGGCATGGAATTGGGTTCAGCCAAACGGAGCCTTACGGGATATGGTTTGCAGAGGATTTCTGCTTCGGCTGGAATCAGCC